>NZ_VKAC01000008.1 GCF_008041935.1 Quadrisphaera setariae | reverse complement strand
CTCCTACCGCGCGGGGCGGCTGTACGCGGCGGCGCTGGCCGCCCGCGGTGGGAGCCTGCCGGCACACCTGGCCCACCTGGGCGCCGCCTCAGCCGCCGGCCCCGCCCGCCAGGAGGCGTCCGCCGTGCTGGCACGCTTCAGCTGAGGGGCGACCATCTCGTGGTGACCACCGCCGCGTTCGAGCTGGAGGACCGCCTCGCGCTCGCCCCGCTGCCCCCCGACGACGACGCCGCGCGCCGCCTCGCTCTGCTCGCAGACGTCGGCGAGGGGCGCAGCCCCCAGCTCGTCCGGCTGCTGCGCCCAGAGCCGACGGCGGCGTTCAGCCGCCGCGACGCGCTCCTGTCCGGCTTCGCCGCCGCTCAGGGGGTGGCCCGCGAGCACGGGTTCGCGCCGGTGGTGCGGCCCGTCGGCGGCAGGATGGCGCCGTACCACCAGCAGACGCTCGTCGTCGACGTCGTCGGCCGCAGCGACGACCCCCGCCGCGGCATGACCGAGCGCTTCGAGCTGGTCGCCGACGCGCTCGTCGAGGTGCTCGAGGGCCTCGGCCTGGACGCCCGGATGGGCGAGCTGCCCCGCGAGTACTGCCCCGGCAAGCACTCGGTGCACGTCGTCGGCGCCGCCGGGGCGACGAAGGTCGCGGGCACCGCGCAGCGCCAGACGCGGCACGCCTACCTCGTCTCGACGCTGCTCGTCGTGGACGACGCGGCGCCGCTGCGGGCGGTCACGACCGACGTGTACGCCGCCCTCGGGCTCGACCTCGACCCGGCGACCGTCGGCGCGGTGGCCGACCACGTCCCGGGTGAGCGCGTGACCGTGGAGGAGGTCGCCGCGGCGCTGGTGCAGGCGCTGGCTGGCAGGCTGGACCCGTGAAGAGCCTGCTCGAGCAGCACGTGGCGCAGTGGCCCGACCCGTCCGCGTCCGTCGTCGTCGTCGGTCTCCTCGACAGCGGCCCGCTCGCCGGTGGCGCCGCCCCCGTGGCCTCGGCCGGTGACCTCGACGCCGAGCGCCGCTGGGCGTCGGTGACCAAGCTGCTGTCCGCGCTGACCGTGCTGGTGCTGACCCACGACGGCGAAGCCGACCTCGACGAGGAGCTCCCCGGCGAGGTCGCCCCGCCCGGCGCGACCCTGTCGCACCTGCTCGATCACACCTCCGGCCTCGACTTCGAGGCGGGAGGCCCCGGCACGTGGCGCCTGCGCGCGCAGCCGGGGCAGCGGCGGATCTACAGCAACACCGGCATCGAGGTGGCCGCCGCGCACGTGGAGCGGCTCACCGGGGCGCCGTTCGCGGAGCTGCTGCGCGAGCTCGTCGCGCAGCCGCTGGGCATGTCGCGCTCGCGCCTGCACGGTTCCGCGGCGCACGGCCTCCTCGCGCCCACCGCCGACCTCGCGCTGCTCGCCGCTGAGCTGCTGAGCCCCCGGGTGCTGCCCGAGGAGGTGGTCGACGCGCTGCGCACGCCCAGCCGCCCCGGTCTCGTGGGCGTCCTGCCCGGGTTCGGCAAGCAGGTCCACAACGACTGGGGCCTGGGCGCGGAGGTCCGCGTCGACAAGGACCCCCACTGGACGAGCCCCGACAACGACCCGGCGACGTTCGGGCACTTCGGCCAGAGCGGCACCGCCCTGTGGGTGGACCGAGCCCGTTCGCTCGCTCTCGTCACGGCGTCGTCCGAGCCGTTCGGGGAGTGGGCGACGACCGCGTGGCCGGCCTTGTCCACCGCGGTGCTGGGGGAGGCGGACCCGCCCCGCGCGGGCCGCTGAGCGAGGTGGCAGGATGGGGCTCACGTCCTGCCACCTCTCGCCAGGTCGCAGGACCAGGTCCCCGTCGGCTTCCACCCGGCGGGGACCGTCTTCGTCCGGGGCCCTTCGTCTGCCTAGGTGCGGGTGGGGTCCGTCCAGGGACCGCTCGGCAGGGGCGGCAGGCCGCCGTCGTCGTCGAGGTCCGGGGAGCACAGCGGCAGCCGCTCGCCGAGCACGCGCAGCACCACCGCTCCGAGGACGGCGGCGAGCAGCGACCCCGCGAGCACGCCGATCTTCGCCTCGTCCTGCAGGACGGGGTCGTCGAAGGCGAGGTCGGTGATGAACAGGCTCAGGGTGAAGCCGATGCCGGCCATCATCGCGCCGCCCACGAGGTGGCCGTAGCGCACGCGTCCGGGGAGGTCTCCCAGGCGGAACTTCAGCGCCAGCCCGGCAGCGACCGCGATGCCGGCGGTCTTGCCGACCACCAGGGCGACGACGACGCCCCACGTGAGCGGCGATCCCACCGCCGCGCGCAGCGTCTCACCCGACAGGCCCACCCCGGCGTTGGCCAGGCCGAACAGCGGCACCACGAGGAACGCCGACACCGGGTGCAGCGCCGCCTGCAGCCGGTCGTTGGGCGGCACCGAGGCGCGCACCGCGGAGGTGGCCAGGCGGGCGCGGGTCGGGTCGGCGCGCTCGATGAGCGCCCGGCCGAAGGCGCGGACCCGGTCGCGCTGCTCCGGCTCCACGGCCGTGGCCGGCACCACCAGCCCCACGAGCACGCCCGCGAGGGTGGCGTGGACGCCGGAGGCGTGCACCGCACCCCACAGGGCGACGCCGACGACGACGTACGGGGTCAGCCGCCACTCCCCGGCCAGCCTCAGCCCGACGAGGACCGCGAGCAGCGCCGCCGAGACGAGCAGTGCGGGCACGGAGACGCCGTGGCTGTAGAAGACGGCCATGACGGTGACGGCGCCGATGTCGTCGACGATCGCCAGCGTCAGCAGGAACAGCCGGAGGCTGTCCGGGCAGCGCGGCCCGAACAGCGCCAGCATGCCCACGAGGAACGCGGTGTCGGTGGAGATGGGGATGCCCCAGCCCACCGCCGCCGGGGTGCCGGCCGTGAAGGCGAAGAACAGCAGCGCCGGCACGGCCAGACCGCCCACCGCCCCCAGAGCGGGGACGACGACGGCGCGCGGGCTCCGCAGGTGCCCGACCGTGACCTCGCGGGAGATCTCCAGCCCGACGGTGCAGAAGAACACCGCCATGAGCGCGTCGTTGACCCAGTGGCCCAGGTCCATGACCAGTCCGGCGTCACCCACGGTGACGCCGGCGCTGGTCTCCCAGAAGGCCTGGTAGGAGCCGCCCGGGAGGTTGGCCCACACGAGCGCCGCCGCGGTGGCGGCGAGCAGCAGCACGGCGCTGCCGGACTCCGTGGCCAGGAACCGGCGCACCGGTTGCGACAGCACCGGCACGGGGAGGCTGACCCGGACGGCCGGACCCGGGCGCCCGGGCAGGGGGGTGGTGCTCACCGGGGCAGCATGCCGCCTGCAAGCGGGCCGCAAGCGGTGGGGAGCACGGTTCCCCGCATGAGCCTCCTCGACACCGACATGGTCTTCACCGCCGCCGTCCACCCCGCCGTGGTGGCCGCCCAGCGCCCCACCCTCGCCCCGGGCTGGGCGCCGGCCCCCGTCCACGGCCGCCGCGCCGACCGCAGCCGGCCCGCGGCCGGAGCCCGGAGCTGGTCCGACGTGCTGCGGCTCGCCGGCCTCTCCACGCGCAGCGGTCGGCACGCGGCCCCCGCGGCCAGCTGCGTGCTCGGCACGGTCACCACGGTGCGGGCGCAGCAGGAGCTGCGGGCGTCCTGAGCCCGGGAGCCCGGCCGTGACGGGTCAGGCGGCGCGCGCCGGCTGCGGCCGGTCCGGGCCGTCGGCTGGCGGGCGGACCAGCCGCAGCGACGGTGCCTCCACGGGCAGCGCGGGCTCCGTGGACGGCTCAGACCCCTCGGCGAGGACCGCGGCCGCGTCACCGAACTGCGCGTGACGAGCACCCACCAGCGGGAGCCCCTCCCCGGTGCGCCGACCGACCTCGGCGGCGCGCACCGACAGCGCCAGCGCCACCAGCAGGAGCACCCCCGCGCCCACCCCGACCACCAGCCCGACAGCTCCCAGCACCACCACGGCGACCACGTCCCTCGTCTCTCGTGGTCCCAGCGTGCGCCTGGTCCCTGGACGGGCGCACCCCTCTGGGGGACCCTCTTCTGGGAGCTCGCTGAACCCCGTGGAGGGACGAAGCGGACACTCCGGTCAGCCTGCGGGCTGAGGATGCGCTGCTGACGGGGCCGTCAGCGCAGCAGGCCGTCGAGCAGCTGGCGAGCTCCGGCGGGCATGGACCCCTCGCGCAGCTGCACGCGCTGCGGGCCGCGAACGGCGCCGCCGTCGTCGTCCTCGAGGGTCACCTCGTAGCAGAAGCCGTCCCGGCGCGGACCCCGCCCGGGCTCGCTGGCGCCGTCGGGGCCGGCAGCTGAGGCGACGAGGTCGCGGAGCTGCTGGCTCGTGGCGTCGTCCAGCTGGGACGCGTCGGCCTCGCCCCGCCGGACCACGCCGGCGAAGCCCCCGCTGCGCTCCACGACCACCCGCACGCGGCCCATCGTCTCCCACGCGGGGACGTGTCGGAACCCTGGCGCTCCCTGTCGGAACCTCGTCACGTCGTGTCGGAACGAGACCCCGGTTCCGGCATGACGCGCCACGGTTCCGGCACCTCTCGTCACCAGCGCAGTCCGGCGCGCCGCAGCTCGTCGCTGATCCAGCCGACCACCTCGTGCGGCTGCTTCATGACCTCCCGCGAGGAGACCGCCACCTGGGTCCAGCCGTGGCGCTCGGTCCGTCGCCGTCGCCCTCGCCGGATGTCGCACTCGTGCTGCTCGTCCTCGCTGTGTGGGGGCCCTGGGGGCACCTCCCGCTTGCGGGGGACGACCTCCACGCCCACGCGCACCGATTCCCACTGCAGGTCGGGCCAGACCCCGGCCCTGCCCACGCGGGGGATCGGGGCTGAGAGGTGGCTCGCCTCGGGCATCCCGGCGCGGACCAGCAGCAGGCGCAGCCGGGTCTCCACCGGGGAGCAGACCTCGTACCGCACCTGGTCGAGCACGCGCCGGGCCCAGAGGTCCTCAGGTGAGAGCAGCCGCACGCCCCGGACCCGGCGCTCGCACGACGGCGTGGGCGCCGGTGCCGACAGCGCCCGCGGGCCCCGCGAGCAGGGCGGAGTGCAGTGCGACGAGCGGCGTCCACTCGACACCCCGGCTCACCCTCACCCCGCGGTGGGGCGCCCTCAAGCCCGCCGCGCGCAGACGGCGCAGCGCGACCCCGATTTCCAGCGCCTCCTCGACCGTGAAGGGCCGGTGTCGCAGGCGCGGGGGCAGGGGAGCGGGGGCACGGGCCACGGTCGCACGGTGGCCCGTGCGACCGAGGCGCCGCTGGCGCTGTCCACAGGCGCGCACGCTGCGCACCTTCCTGAGGCCGCAGGGCGACCGCCTCACCCTCCTGCGTCCTCCGGCGGATCTCGCGCGCCGCGAGGCCGCGGGGCTACAGCACGCCGACCTGTGACCAGGCATCTCCGACGGCGTCGTGCACGGTCGACCCGGGGCGGTGCCCCAACCGCTCCGCGGCCCGCAGCGCGGTCTGCGCGAAGGTCGCGAACGAGGCCGTCGGGGGCAGTGCCGGGTCGCGCAGGGCGTCGTACCAGACCCTGCCCGCCACCTCCCACGCGTCACCGCCGATCGCCGTGGCCGCCAGGTGGAACGCCTTGTTGGGGATGCCCGAGTTGGTGTGGACGCCGCCGTCGTCGGCGGTGGTGACGACGTAGTCGTCCATGTGGGCCGGCTGGGCGTCCCGGCCCAGCTCGGGGGTGTCGTAGGCCGTCCCCGGCGCGGCCATCGAGCGCAGCGCCATGTCGGGGTGGTCGACGAGCAGGCCCTGGCCGATGAGCCAGTCGGCCTGGTCCGCCGTCTGCCCGAGCGCCCACTGCTTCACCAGCGAGCCGAACACGTCGCTCACCGACTCGTTGAGGGCGCCGGACTGCTGGCTGTAGACGAGCTGCGCCTCGTCGTCGGTGACGCCGTGGGCGAGCTCGTGGCCGATGATGTCGACGGCGACGGTGAACCGCGCGAAGACCTCGCCGTCGCCGTCGCCGTCGCCGAAGACCATCTGGCGCCCGTCCCAGAAGGCGTTGTCGTAGCTCTGGCCGAAGTGCACGAAGCCCCGCAGCGGCAGCCCCTCGTCGTCGATCGAGTCGCGGCCGTACACCTGGTGGAAGAGGTCGAAGGTGGCTCCCAGGCCGTCGTAGGCCTCGTCAGCCGCGGCGTCGCCCGTGGGGGGAGCCCCCTCGGCGCGGACGACGACAGCCGTGCTGAGGTCCTCGCTCCCGGCGCAGTCGAAGATCGTCCTCGAGGCCTGCGCGCCCGCTCGGGCGTGCGCGATGACTGCGCGGGGCCGCCCCCGCCGCAGCAGCGCGCTCTGCGCCCGCGACGAGCGCAGCGACGCGTCGAGCGACAGGGTCCGCAGCGCGCGCTCGCGCTGGGAGTCGGTGCCCCTGAGCACGAGGTGCTCCAGCAGGACGGGCGGCATCACGCACGTGGGGGGAAGACCGGTGGCAGCCATGGCCTCGATGGTGGACCCCACCACCGACAGGGGGCGCGCCGAGTGCGCGGAGTCGCCCTCATGGGAGACTGCGGAGCGTCACCATGGGTGCGTGAGCCTCCGTCCCTCCCGGGGCGCCCCCGCCGAGCGCCGCCCCGCGCCCCCTCGCTCCCTCCTGGCCGACGTCGCCGAGCTCCTCAGCGGCCCCGGCCTGGCCTGGGTCGTGCAGCGGGTCCGCGGCCAGCTGGAGACCGGCGCCGACCCCGTCGCCGTGCTGCAGCTGCCCAGCGCCACCGCCGTCCAGCGCGCCGGCGCCCGCGCCGTGCTCGGACCGGCGGCGGTGGTCCGCGGCACCCACCTGTCGCTGCGCGTCACCGACGTGGAGGACCTGCTCCGCGAGCTCGCAGGGTGGGACGGCGGCCTCACCGCGGCGGTGCGCGCCCTCGACGGGGACCTCGAGGTCATCGAGGACGACGACGAGGACGACGACGCCGAGCGCGACGAGGGCCCCGACGGCGGGGTGACCCTCCCCGCCGCGGCCGCAGCAGCAGTCGCCGGCCCTCCCGCACCCGCGCCCGCCCCCGTGTCCGTTCCGGTGTCCGTCCCGCGTCCCGCTCCCGTCGCCGCGGCTGTGCTCGAGCCCGTGCCGGCCCCTGCGCCGCAGCTGGAGCCGCAGCCGGAGCCAGCACCTGAGCCAGCACCTGAGCCCGAGCCCGATCCGGACCCGGCGCTCGTCGTCGACCTGGACGCCGCGCAGGCGGACCGGACGGGACTGGCCCTGGCCGACCTCGTGCTGGTCCTGGACCTGCCGGTCGCCCCCGACGGTCCCACCGGCACGGCCCTCGCCGCGGTGTCGGCAGCCGGCCTGCCGGCCGCCCTGACGCTGCAGCAGCTGCGCGACGCGCCGCCCTCGTGGCTGCCCGCACCCCCCGGCGGCACAGCGCTCGTCTGCGCGACCCCCGCGGTGCTCGCCGCCGTCGCAGGAGCACCGGCCGCGACGCCGACCCCGGCCTCGGCCCCAGCGCGGCGGCGCAGGCGGCCGCGCGTCCCCGTGGTCTGCCTCGACGCCACCGCCACGTCCCCCGGGGCGGACCCGGGCTGGCCGGGCGACGCCGTCGTCGTCGTCCTGCGGGGGTTGAAGGGCGCCGGGTGGCGGCTGCTGCTCAACGCCGGCGACGGCCCCGAGGGGGAGGTGCTCACCGAGCTGCTGGCGAGCGAGCTCGAGGCGCAGGTGTGGCGCTGCCCCGCAGACCCGGACGCGCCCCTGCGCGAGCAGCTGGTCGGGGACGCCCGCAGACTCGCCCGGTGACCCCGGGAGCGCCGACGACGGAACCGCTGTCCGGCGACCTGTTCTTCTCCCGGGGACGGGGCGTGCAGGGCTGGGTGATCCGCCGCGCGAGCCGCTCGACCGTGGCGCACTGCGGCGTGCTCGTCCGCGAGCTGGAGCCGGGGGTGTGGCGCACCCACGAGGCGTTCGGCGGTGACGGCCCCTACGGCGGCGGCTCGGGCCTGCGCGAGCGGGTCCGCCCGCTCGACGGCGAGCCCCTGCGCGTCGTGCGTCCCTGGCGCTCACGGGTCGAGCGCGACCTCGGCCTGCTGCGCAGCCACCAGCTGCTCGACCAGGGGTACGACTGGGGAGAGATCGTGCGCATCGCCGGCCACCTCCTCCACGTGCCGCCGCTGCAGTGGCTCGGCACCGCGCTCTCGCGCCCCGACCGCCTCATCTGCTCGAACCACTGCGCCGCCGTGGTGCTGGCCGGGCGACCCGACGTCGACCTCCCGCACCCGCCCGACCGGATCTGGCCGGCGCCGCTGCTGGACGCGCTGCTGCCGGTCAGCGAGACCTGGACGCCCGCGCCCGCAGCGCGGTGAACCTCACGAGGGCACCCGGAGGCAGCTGCCCGGCCAGGTCGAGGTGGTGGTCGGCCACGCACGCGACCACGGGGTAGCCCCCGGTCACGGGGTGGTCGGGGCCGAACAGCACCGGCTGCCCGCTGGGCGGCACCTGCAGCGCACCGCGCACGGCCGGCTCGCTGGGCAGCTCCCGGCCGGGCTCGCGCCGCTCCAGGCCCGCGGCGCCCTCCAGCCGCGCCCCCACGCGGTTGCTCTGCTCGCTGACCCGCCACTCCTGGACCTGCAGCAGGTGGAGGGCGTCGGCGGTGAACCAGTCGTCGCGGGGTCCGAGCACCACGTCGATCTCGGTGACGGTCCCCGGGCGCGGCAGCGGCGCTCCGACGCGCCCCTGCGGCAGCAGCGGCACCGCCGCGTCCAGCCAGGGCGGGCCCGCCACGGCGAGCACGTCACCGGCCCGCAGCGGCGGCGGCCCGAGACCTGACAGCACGTCGGTGGCGGCGCTGCCGAGGACGTGCGGCGCGTCGACGCCGCCGCGCACCGCCAGGTGGGCGGCGGCGCCGGCGGTCGGCGGGTGGACGGTGACCACGTCGCCGTCGTCCAGGGCCACCGGCACGCCCAGCGGCACCCGCCTGCGGCCGGCGCTGCCCGCGGCCCTGAGGACCTCGACGACGACGGCGCCGGTCACCGCCACCACCGTCCGCCCCCGCGAGCGGACCACCAGCGGGCCGGCGGCCTCGAGCGCCGGCGCACCGGCCGCGCCGCCGACCGCCCGGTTCGCGGCGCGCAGGCCGGCCCTGTCGAGCGCACCGCCGCGGCTGACGCCGACGGCCGCGCGGCCGGGCCTGCCGAGGTCGGTGACGAGCGCGGAGCGGCCGGGGTCGAGGACCTCCAGGCCGCCGAGCCTCAGCGACGCTGAGCCACCGGTGGTGACCGGCGCCGCGCAGCGCCCGTGATCACGGACGGGGGTGGGCGAGCCGGGGGCAGCGGGCGTGAAGCGGACGCGGGTGCCGGGGCGCAGGAGGGCCGGCGGCTCGCGGCCGGCGTCCCACACGGCCAGGTCGGTGCGGCCCAGCAGCTGCCACCCGCCGGGGGAGGCCCGCGGGTACACCCCGCTGAACTCCCCGGCCAGGCCCACCGCCCCGGCGGGCACACGGGTGCGGGGCACCTCGCGGCGCGGCACCCGCAGCGCAGGGTCGCCGCCCACGAGGTAGGCGAAGCCGGGGGCGAACCCCGTGAAGGCCACCGACCAGGGCGTCGCGCCGTGGCGGTGCACCACCTCACCCGGGGGCAGCCCGACCAGGCGGGACACCTCCTCCAGGTCGGCGCCGTCGTAGACGACGGGGACCTCCACGGTGCGCTCGTCGTCGCCCCGAGGCGCTCCGGCCAGCCCCGCGGCGGGGCCCAGGAGGGGGGCGAGGGCCGCCGCGACGGCGCCGGCACCCGGGGCGGGCCGGGCGTCCCAGCGCAGCAGCAGCGTCCTGGCGGCGGGCACCACCTCCACCACCCCCGGGAGGGGGTGCTGCTGCAGCGCTGCGCGCAGGGCGAGGACCGCGGCGAGGTCGTCGAGCTCGACGAGGACGGCGGACGTGCCGGCGGCCAGCACCCTCACGGCAGCACCCTCACGAGGAGGCGGCGCGGACCTCGACGCCGGCGGCCTCCAGCGCGGCCCTCACGGCGCGGGCGACGTCCACCGCGCCGGGGGAGTCCCCGTGGACGCACACCGACGCGGCGTCCACGGCGACGTCCACGCCGTCCACGGAGGCCACGACGCCCTCGGTGACCAGCCGCACCACCCGCTGCGCGACCTCGGCGGACCCCGTCACGAGCGCGCCGGCCGAGCGCCGGTCCACCAGCTCGCCGGCGGAGGTGTACCCGCGGTCGGCGAAGGCCTCCGGCACGGTCCGCAGCCCGGAGTCCCGCGCGAGGGCGAGCAGCGGTGACCCGGCCAGGCCCACGAGGGGCAGCTCGGGGTCGAAGCGGCGCACGGCCTCCACCACCGCCTCGCCGTGCGGTCCGCCAGCGGCGGCGGTGGTGTAGAGGGCCCCGTGCGGCTTGACGTAGGAGACGCGGGTGCCGGCGGCGCGCGCCAGGCCCGCCAGCGCCCCCAGCTGGTAGAGCACGTCGGCCACGAGCTCGGAGCGGCTCGCGTCCACGTAGCGGCGCCCGAAGCCGACCAGGTCGCGGTAGGAGGGGTGCGCACCCACCGCCACCCCGCGCTGCGCGGCCGCCGCGCACACCGCGAGCACGGACTCCGGGTCTCCGGCGTGGAAGCCGCACGCGACGTTGGCGCTGGTCACCGCGTCGAGCAGGGCGTCGTCGTCGGTGAGGGACCAGCGGCCGAAGCCCTCGCCGAGGTCGGCGTTGAGGTCGACGCGGGGCGGGTCCGCAGCGGGCACCCGCCGATCCTCCCAGAGCGTCCGCACCGCTCAGGTCGGGCCGGGGGGCTGCCGATGACACGGCGTGGGGGGACGCACGACCTGGAGGCCGGGCTTCGACGAACGCACGCTCGCGGTGCTGGGCGTGGTCGGCGCGGTGGCCTTCGTCGTGCTCGCCGGGCCCGTCGGCTCCATCGCGTGGTCGGGGGTGCCCTACAGCGCCGTCGGCCTCTTCTGCTGCGTCGCGACGGTGGTCGGCATCCGCCGGCACCGGCCCCGGCACGCCACCGCCTGGTGGCTCATCGCTGCCTCGCACGCGGTCTGGAGCGCGGCCGACACGGTCTACTACCTGCTCGCCGCCTTCGGCGACCTGACCTTCCCCACGTCGGCCGACTGGCTGTACGTGCTGGGCTACCTGCCCCTCGTCGTCGGGGCGGCGCTGCTCGTGCGCCGCGCCCGGCCCCACGGCCAGCTCGGCGCCGTGGTGGACGGGGCCGTCGTCGCCACCGGTCTGCTGCTCGTCGGCTGGATGCTCTTCGTGGGCCCGGTGGTCTCCAGCCGCGGTGAGGACCTCCTGGGCCACCTCGTGGGCGGCTTCTACCTGGGTGCCGACGTGCTGCTCGTGGCCCTCGCGGCCCACCTGGTGGCCAGCTCGGTGCGGCTGTCGCGCAGCTCCTGGCTGGCGCTGGCGGCCATCGCGCTGCTGCTCGTGGGCGACGCCACCTACGTGTTCGGCTCGGTGCTGCCCGGCTGGGCCTTCACCGCGATGAGCCTGGGGTGGCTGCTGAGCAACGTCGCGTGGAGCGCCGCCGCGCTGCACCCGAGCATGGTCGACCTCTCCGACCGGGAGGCGCCCGCGGCCACCGGCATGACGCCGCGCCGCAGCGGCGTGCTGCTCGTGGCGGTGCTGCTGGCCCCCGCCACCCTCGCCGCCGAGCAGGTGCTCGACCTCGAGTTCGACTGGGCCGTCGCCACCGCCTCCGCGGTGATGTCCGTGCTCGTGGTGCTCCGCATGGGGATGGCGCTGCGCGCGGCGTCGGCCTCCCTGCTGGCGCGCGAGGAGATGCGCCGCGCCCTGGAGCACCAGGCCGGCCAGGACGCCCTGACAGGGCTGGCCAACCGCTCGGCCAGCACCGAGCACCTCGCCCGGGCCCTGGCCGGTGCCAGGGAGCGCAGGACGGCGGTGGGCCTGCTCTTCGTGGACCTCGACGGCTTCAAGGCCGTCAACGACGTCCACGGCCACCGCGCCGGCGACGACGTGCTGCGCGAGGTGGCCGTGCGCCTGAGCGGCACCGTGCGCGACGGCGACCGCGCGGGCCGCCTCGGCGGCGACGAGTTCGTGCTGGTCCTCACCGCTGTCGACGACGTCGACGACGTCCTCGCGGTGGCCCAGCGCGTGGTCGACGGCGTCGCCGAGCCGATCGTCGCCGACGGCCACGTCGTCGTCATCGGGGCGAGCGTCGGGGCCGCCGTGGCCGGCGCGCTCTCGGACGCCGAGGAGCTGCTGCACGAGGCGGACACCGCGGCCTACCGCGCCAAGGCCCTCGGACGCGGCCGGGTGGAGCTCTACGACGGCGTCCTGCGCGACGCCGACACCGCGCGCGCCGCGGCGGAGGCGGAGCTGCGCGAGAGGTGGCCGGTCACCGGCCTGGCCCTCGACCTCCATCCCGTGCTCACCGCGGCACCGGGAGCGCCCACGACCAGCGCCTCGCTGCGGTGGACGCGCGGCGAGGGGGCCCAGGTCGACCACGCCGTCCTCACCGCTGCGGCCGAGCGCACCGGCCGGGGCCGCGCGCTCGGGCTGTGGACCCTCGACGAAGGCCTGCGCCAGCGGGGCGGCTCGCCCGTGTGGCTGCCGCTGAGCCCCTCCCACGCGGCCAGCCCGACCGTCCTCGACGACGTCGCCGCCGCGCTGGCCGCCCACGGCACCGCAGCCGAGCACCTCGGCGTGCGCACCTGCGGCCGGTCCGCGCTGGCGTCGGAGGCCGCGGTGGCCAACCTGCGCGCGCTCCGGCGGACGGGCGTCCGCGTGGTCCTCAAGAACCTCACGGCCCAGGCGACGGGTCTCGGGCAGCTCAGCGAGCTCCCCGCGGACGTCCTGCTCCTGCGCTCGGACGACCTGCCCGGGGCCGCCGTGCTGGACCTCTTCGTGCGCGGAGCGCGGACGCTGGGCCTCGACGTGGTGCTCGACGGGCCGCCCCGTGACGACCGGGCGGACCGCCTGGAGCTGGCGGACGTGGTGCGGGCCCTCGGCGTCCCCGTCATCGGCGAGGCTGCGACGACGGGGACCGCGGTCACGTGATGTGGGTGTGGGTGCTCGTGCTCGGTGCGGTCGGCTCGGTGGCCTACACCGCGCTCACCGGGCCGTTCGACGCCCCCGTCGCCGCGGCCGTCGTCTACACGGCCCTCGGCGCACTCGGCCTGCTCGGCACCGCCTGGGGGGCGTCTCGCCTCCCGCGCAGAGCCGCCCTCCCGTGGTGGTGCGTCACCGCGGTGCAGCTGGTCTGGTCCGCCGTCGACGTCCGCTACCTCGTGCTCACGACCCAGGGCGCCTACACCGGCGCCCCCGCAGCAGCGGACGCGCCCTACCTGCTCGGGTACCCGCCGCTGCTGCTCGCCGTGCTGCTCCTGCTGCGGCGAGCCCGGGCCGCCCGACCGCGGGGGGCGTTCGCCGACGCCGCCGTGCTCGGCACGGGGGTCGCGCTGCTCGGGTGGGCGGTCCTCGTCGGTCCCGTGCTCCACAGCACCCCCGACGACCCCCGCGCCCGCGTCGGCGCGGTCCTCTTCCTCGCCTGCGACGTAGTGCTCACGGGGCTCGTCGTGGTCCTCCTCGCCTCCTCCTCGCGGGCCTCGACGAGCACCTGGCTGGCGCTCGCGGCAGCCCTGGCGGGGCTCGTCGGGGACAGCACCTACCTCGTGGAGGGCGTGGTGCCCAGCGGCGTCCTCACCGCCCTGTCCGTGGGGTGGACCAGCGGCGGCGCGCTGTGGGCGGCGGCCGCCTGCCACCCCTCGGCCGGCCGGGCCCCGGAGCGCTCCAACGGCGAGGACTTCGGCCGCCCCCGCATCGTGGCCCTCGTGGGAGGGGTCGCCCTGGCCCCGGCGGTGCTCGTCCTGGACCTGGTGGTCGGCGGGGGGTCGTCCTCCGTCCCGGCGGTCGTCGCCGCCAGCGCCATGACGCTCCTCGTGGTGGGACGCCTCGCCGTCGCGCTCAGCGCGGCAGGGGCCTCGCTCGCGGAGCGCGAGGTGATGCGCCGGGCGCTGGAGCACCAGGCGCGCCACGACGGCCTCACCGGCCTGCCCAACCGCTCGGCCACCGTCGCCCGCATCGCAGCAGCCCTGGACGCGGCCCAGCACCACGGCACCCAGGCAGGGCTGCTCTTCGTGGACCTCGACGGCTTCAAGGCCGTCAACGACTCCCGCGGGCACCGCGCCGGTGACGAGGTGCTGCGGGTCGTCGCGGCCCGGCTCGCCGGCTGCCTGCGACCCGGTGACGTCGTGGGCAGGCTCGGCGGCGACGAGTTCGTCGTCGTCCTCGACCGCCTGGCCGGCGGTGAGGACGCGGAGGACGCCGTGGAGGCCCTCCTGGCCGCGGGGCAGCGGATCGTCGACGTCGTCGCGCAGCCGATCACCGTCGACGGCGAGCTCTTCAGCGTGGGCGCCAGCGTCGGCGCGGCCCTCGGCGGAGGAGCCGAGCAGCCCACCACGCCCGACGCGCTGCTCCACGAGGCCGACACCGCCGCCTACCGGGCCAAGGCCTCCGGGCGCGGTCGGGTCGAGCTGGCCGAGACCTGCTCCTCAGGCCGCCAGGGCTGAGCCGACCGCGCTGCCCACCAGCTCCACCGAGCGCACCCGCGTCTGCGGCGTGGGCGCGCCGTGGGCGGTGATGAGCTCGTCGGCGCCCACGCGCGCGGCGAAGGCGTCCAGCTGGGCGACGACGGCGTCGGGCGTCCCCACGGCCGCCAGGCGCATCATCGCCTCGACGTGCACGGACGCGCCGGCGTCCAGCAGCGCGTCGGCGGCGGCGTCGAACGCGGCGTCGTCGGCGGAGTCCAGGCCGCCGGGCAGAGCACCCCTCCGCAGCGACCTGCCGAACAGGGCCACGGCCCGCTGCCGGCGGGCGGCCAGCGCGTGCTCGCGGGCGGTGGCGTCGTCATCGGCGGCGAAGACGTTGATGGCGGCGATGGCGTGCGGCGCCTCCAGCGCGCCCGGGCGCCCGTTCGGGGTGAACTCGCGGCGGTAGAGGTCCATCGCCTGCTCGAGCGCGTCGGGCGCGAAGTGCGACGCGAAGGCGTACGGCAGCCCCAGCGCCGCCGCCAGCCGCGCACCGAACAGCGACGAGCCGAGGACGTACAGGGGCACGGGCAGGCCGTCGTCGTCGAGGGCGAGGGGGACCGCGCGGACGCCGTCGGGACGGGGCGTGCCGGCGAGCAGGTCCTGCAGCTCCAGCACGTCGTCGGGGAAGGTGTCGGCCGCCGACGGGTCGCGGCGCAGCGCCGCGCTCGTGGCGCCGTCCGAGCCGGGCGCGCGGCCCAGGCCGAGGTCGATGCGGCCCGGGTGAGCGGCGGCGAGCGTGCCGAACTGCTCGGCGATGGTCAGCGGTGCGTGGTTGGGCAGCATCACCCCGCCCGCGCCCAGCCGGATGGTGGAGGTGTGCGCCGCGACGTGCGCCACGAGGACCGCCGGCGCGGAGGAGGCGATGCTCGCCATGCTGTGGTGCTCGGCGTACCAGACCCGCCGGTAGCCGTGGCGCTCCGCGGCCCGCGCCAGCTCCACGCTCGCCGCCAGCGTCTCGCGCGCGCCCCGGCCCGGGGCGCTCCGGCGGTCGACGGGGGCGAGGTCGAGGACGGACAGCGGCACGCGCGAGCTCATGCCGGAGGCAACCGCCCAGGCGGCTCCGCTGTTCCCCTCCAGGGTCCTCCCAGACCCGCTCAGGACGGCGCGACGAGGTACCGGTACTCGTGGTGCGCGGTGAAGCCCGCCCGCTCGTAGAGGGCGCGGGCAGCGGTGTTCGAGACCGCCACCTGCAGGAACGCCGCCCGGGCGCCGCGCTGGGCGCCCCAGGCCAGCAGCGCGCCCGTGACCCGCAGCGCCAGGCCCCGGCGGCGGTGCGCCGGGGACGTCTCGACGGCGGACAGCCCCAGCCAGGCGCCCTCCGGGTGGGCCGAGAGCGACCCGCGCGCCACCGCGAGCACCTCGCCTCCCGCGTCACGCCCGACGCTGCGCTCTCGCACGCTCGCGAAGACCTGCTCGTCGGCGGACAGCAGCACCTGCCGCCCGGCCTGCCCGACCGGGCCGCGCCCCTGGTAGGCCGCCAGCCACGCGTCGTCGGGCTCGTCGTCCAGGACGACGCCGGCGTCGAGCGCGATGCCGGAGGCGCTCCCACCACCGGTGGGCAGGTCCGCGGTCATGACGAGCGTGGGCGTGCGCACGGTCCAGCCGCGGCGCTGCAGCTCCGCGGTGAGGTCACCGGTCGGAGCGGCGACGACGGCCTCCAGGCCGCGCGCGGCGTAGAACTCCCGGACCCGCGTGAGCGCGCTGTCGAGGTCGCAGCCGGGGTCACCGACGGCCAGGGCGGAGTTGGCCCGCCCGGTGAAGCCGTCCGCCGCCCGCAGCCGCCACGCGCCGAGGTCCTCGCGCTCCCCGGGCCGCCAGTGCTCGGCGGCCACCAGCTCGAGCGTCTCCGCACCGACCTGAGCAGCACCGGTCCGAGCAGCGCGGCTCGGGGCGGGCGGCACGCCCTTGGCCGCCAGCACGTCGCGGCGCGCGACCACCACCTCACCACGGCGCGTGGCCACCACGAGGCGCTCGGCGTCGGCCGCCACCAGCTCCCCCAGCGCGTCGGAGGCCGCTCCGTCGGGCAGGCGGTGCCGGACGACCACCCGCCGCCCGACCACCAGCTCCTCGAGGCGCAGTGCGTGCCTCACGCGTCGAGGTCGTCCAGGTCCGGGTCGTGGAGGGCGTTGACGAGGTCGTCGGCGACGTCCAGCAGCACGCCGCGCAGGTCCGGGTCGACGTGCACCTGCACGTCCCGGTCCGCCTCGTCACCGCTCTCGGACACCGTGAGCAGGCCCGCCGCCGCGAGGAGGCGCACGTCGCGCAGCACCGGCCCGGCGGCGACGGAGTCGCCGACGACGTCGGCCAGCCGCACCGTCCCGGTGAGGGCGAGCCGGGCCACGAGGTCGATGACCACCTCACCGCGCTCGACGTCGAGCAGGGCGTCCGCCAGCTCGGCCCGGTCGACGCCGTCCGGGGTCCCGGTCGGGAGCTCTCCGGTGGCAGCGGAGCCGCCGAGCCACGCCAGCGACTCGTCCTGCAGCTCCGTGTCGTCGCCCTCCACCACGGCCATGAGGTGCTGGGCGAGCGCCGCTCGCGCCGCCAGCAGCTGGGCCTGACCGCCCTCGCGCCACTCGGACGCCAGCTCGTCGCGCTCGTCGGGGTCGGCCAGGAGCAGCGCGGCGCGGCTCCACCGCCTCAGGACGGCGACCTCGTCGTCCTCCAGCGGCCGCAGCCCCTCCGGACGCACCACGACGGGGTCGGCGTCGTCGTCGGCGCCGGACAGGAGCACCTCACCGAGGTGGGCCACCAGCGGGTTGGCGAGCAGCGCGGACGCCACCCGCTCCTCGGGGATCGACTCGACCTGCGCGAGCAGCGCCAGGCGCTCGGCGCGCTCGGCCGCCGTCTCCGGCTCGTCCTCGTAGCCGTCACGGGCCAGGTCGAGCCGGTCCGCCGGGTCACCCGGGCCCAGGTACCGCTGCGCGGCGGGGTCGGAGACCCAGGCGCCGTCGTCGACCACCGGACCGGAGCCCCGGCCCAGCGGACGGCGCCGCGGCTTCTGGGCGTTCGCCTTCTTGGGCCGGTGGACCTTCTTCTTCGCCACCCGCAGACCGTACTTAGAGGGGCGGTCAGGGAGTCGCGCTGGGGGAGACCACCAGCTCGTCGATGCGCACCCGCGCCGGCGTGGTCGCGATGAAGGCGACCACCCGCGCCACGTCGTCGGGGGTGAGCATCACCGAGCGCTCCTCCTCGTCGGGCGCGGTGGGCCGCGCCTCGACGAAGTCGGTGGCGATGTCGCCGGGGCACAGGTGCGTCGCGCGGACCCCCGTGCCGGCGAGGTCGTCGTTGAGGCTCGCCACCAGCCCGCCCGCGCCGGACTTGCTCATCCGGTACGCCGCTCCCGCCCCGGGGGACGTGCGCACCGCGGCCCGCGAGCTCACCACGACGACGAGCCCGTCCCCGCGGTCGTGCATGCCGGGCACCACCGCGGCGGCGCAGTGCGCGAGCCCGGTGAGGTTGGCCGCCACGATCGCGTCCAGCGCGGGCAGGTCGAGGTCGTCCCAGTGGCGGCGGCGGGAGTTCGCCCCCGCGGCGGCCACCAGCACGTCCACGCCGCCGGAGTCCTCCAGGAGCCGCCCGGCTGCGGCCACGGCCTCGGCGTCGGCGACGTCCAGCGGCAGGGCGCTCGCGGCGCCGCCGGTCGCGCGGACCGCAGCGGCGACGGCCTCGAGCCGGTCGCCTCGGCGCCCGGACACGACCACCTCGTAGCCGACGGCCGCCAGCGACAGCGCGCACGCCGCCCCGACACCCGACCCGCCACCGGTGATCCACGCGCGTCCCGCCACGGGCCGGACCCTACGGGGCGGCGCTGCTCACGACCTCCTGAGGACCTGCTCCAGCGACCGAGCGGGATGCCCGGTGAGCTCTTCCACGGCGGAGCTGACGGTGTCGAGCTGTCCCGCCGCGATGGCCGTGTAGGTCGAGACCCACGCCGCGACCTGCCAGTCCGGCGCCCCGTAGGCGGCGCGCGAGGCGAAGGCCTCCTCGAGGGTCTCCGGCTGGTAGCGCGCCGGGCGGCCCGTCACGCGGGCGACGGTCTCGGCCACCTCGTGCAGCGTGAGGGCCTCCGGGCCGGTGAGGTCGTAGGCGCGACCGGCGTGCTCGCCCGTGCCGTCGAGCGGGCCGCGGGCGGCTGGCATCAGGACGGCGACGGCGGCGTCCGCGACGTCGTCCTGCGCCACGGCCGCCACGCGGCCCTCGCCCGCCGGGCCGCGCAGCACGCCGTCGTCGCCGACCATCGCGGGCAGGAAGTCGGCGTAGAGGCCGTCGCGCAGGGCCGTCCACGCCATGCCCGTCCGCGCCCGGGCGGCCGCCAGGTGCTGCTCGGTGGCGTGGTGGTCGCGGGCGAGGGTGAAGACGGCGTCCGGTGCGGCACCGAGGAAGGAGGTGTAGACGACGTGGCGCACCCCGGCGTCGGCGGCCGCGTCGAGGAAGGTGCGGTGCTGGTCGACCCGGTCCGGGGCCTCCGCCCCCGACACCATGAACAGCACGTCCACGCCGGCGAGGGCCCGGCGGGCCGCGTCGCCGTCGTCGTAGGGCGCCACCGCCACCTCGGCCGGTCCGGCGGGGCTGGTCAGGGACGGCGCGCGGGAGGCGTCCCGCACGAGCAGCCGCAGCGGCGGGTCCCCGCTGCCCAGCCGTGCGGCCAGGAGCCGGGCCACCCGGCCGCCCACGGCCCCCGAGGAGCCGGTCACGGCGATCTTCGCGGTCGTCACCGCTCCAGCATGCCGGGGCTGCGGGGTGTGGGTCGACCCCGGGTGATTTAGCGTTACACCGTGAGCAACGACGCTGTGACCACGGACCTGCGCTTCGGCCTCTTCGTCCCCCAGGGGTGGCGCCTCGACCTCGTGGGCGTCGAGCCCGCCGACCACTGGGGCGCCATGCGCTCGGTCGCCGAGCTGGCCGACCGCGAGGGCACCCCGTGGGAGTCGGTCTGGGTGTACGACCACTTCCACCCGGTCCCGAGCCCCACCGACGACGCCGTGCACGAGGCGTGGACCCTCATGGCCGCCCTGGCCGCCGCCACGTCACGGGTGCGGCTGGGCCAGATGTGCACGTGCATGGGCTACCGCAACCCCGCCTACCTGGCGAAGGTCGCCGCGACGGTGGACGTCGTCTCCGGCGGCCGCGTGGAGATGGGCATCGGCGCCGGGTGGTACGAGCACGAGTGGCGCGCCTACGGCTACGGGTTCCCCCGCGCCGGCGAGCGCCTCGCGCAGCTCGCCGAGGGCGTGGAGATCTTCAAGCAGCTGTGGACCACCGGCGAGTCGACCTTCTCCGGGGAGCAGTACACGACCGACGGCGCCCTCTGCCGCCCGCTGCCCCTGCAGGACGGCGGCATCCCCCTGTGGATCGCCGGTGGCGGGGAGAAGAAGACGCTGCGCATCGCCGCCCAGCACGCCCAGTACACCAACTTCTCGGGAGACCTCGAGGGCTTCCAGCACAAGTCCGAGGTGCTCAAGGGGCACTGCGAGGACCTCGGCACCTCCTACGAGGCGATCACCCGCTCGGCCAACTACAACGTCATCGTGGCCGAGACCGAGAAGGAGGTCGCCGACCGCCGCGCCTGGATCCTCGACAGGCTGACCCAGCGCGTCGGCGCCGAGGTCGCACAGGCTGAGGTGGAGAAGTCCTACGACGCCTCGATCACCGTCGGCACGCCCGAGCAGATCGTCGACAACCTCAAGCCGCTCGTCGCCGCCGGCATGACCTACCCGATCGTCTACTTCCCCGAGATCGCCAGCGACACCTCCGGCGTGGAGCTCTTCGAGAGGTCCGTCATCCCGGCCCTGACGGCCTGAGAGGCGTGACGCCGGACGTGCAGAGGTCCGTCGCAGCCCTCCTCGGGACCGGTCCGGCCGACTTCTGCACGTACGGCGTCACAGCCCGGCCGGGAGCGGCGTCGTCAGATCAAGCGGGGCCGTAGACGAGGTGCACCACGCCGTTCTCGAACGGGGTCGCGCTGAGCAGCGACAGCTCCACGCGGGACCCGTCGGCGAACAGCCGCAGGCCCTCACCGAGCGCCAGGGGGTAGGTGATGAGGTGCAGCTCGTCGACGAGCCGGTCCGCGAGCATCGCCCGCACCAGCTGGACGCTGCCGCTGACGTAGACGTCGCCGTCGGCGTCGTCCTTGAGCTGCTGCAGCGCGCTCGCCGAGTACCCCACCGCCGTCGCCGGGCCCCAGTCGAGGCCGTCGGGCCGTGAGGTCACGACGTGCTTGGGGGAGTCGTTGAAGAACGGGGCGCCCGGGTCGTCCTCGACGGTGCGGGTCGACCACGCCGGCGCGAACATCTCGTACGTCGTCCGGCCCAGCAGGACGTCGCTGCACCCGGCGGTGATCGAGCCGATCGCCGCCACCATCGGCTCGGTCCACGGGTAGGCCATCGTCCACGAGGGCGCGTCGACCACCCCGTCGACCGTCATGAACTCGTGCACCTTGATCTTGCCCATCGTCGCGCTCCCCGTGGTCAGGTGGTCCTCGTCCGTCGTCTCACCGGTGCGACCGCCGCGGTGGCCGGGACTCATCGGCCGCCGCCCACCGGCCCGGCGTCAGAAGCCGAGCGTCAGGCCGTCGTCGTCCTCCGGGGCCCTGGCGGCGGCGCGGTCAGCGGCCACCCGGGCCCGGTACTCCTGCGCCAGCGACGGCGCGTGCTGGGACAGCCACAGCTCGAGCTGCTGGCGGCACCCGTTCTTGCGGCACCAGCGCTCCCAGCGCTCGGGCGTCGCGTCCTCGTGCTCGAACGACGACAGGCGCCGGTCGCACAGCGACCTGCCGGTCAGCCGGGGGTCGGGCCAGTGGACCCGGCGGTCGGCGCCGTCACCGGCGCCCCAGGTGAGCCGGACGGCCCGGTCGAGGAGGGACACGCGGGTCCGATCAGCACATGCAGACGCCGCTGGCGGACCGCACGGTGAAGCAGTCGGGGCAGACGCTCAGGGGCGCCTCGGGAACGGGCGCCGGCTTCTTGGCCGCGCTGGCGCGCGTCCTGGTCACCCGGGGAGCTGCCGCGCCAGGCTCCTTCGCCTCCTGGGGCTCCGCAGCCTCCTGGGGCTCCCGAGAGCTGCGCGGCGCGCTGGTCGAGGCGCGCGCGGCTCCGGCGTGGCGCGTCAGCCGCTCGACGACGTCTCGCTCGTCCTGGGCGCCGGAGTCGACAGCGGACTGGCCGCCGAAGTGCATCCACGCGCGACGCCGGGCGCCGGCCCCGGTGTCGGTGCCGTCGACGAGGGCGGCCTCGCGCACCACGAGCACGGCGAGGTCGGGCTCGCCGCGGCGGGCGCAGTCGGCGGTGATGACCCCGAGGGCCTTCGGCAGCGCGCGCGAGGTCACCGCCCCGTCCGTGGCCTCGGACGCCTCGGACGGCGGGACGACCCGGCCCTCCTCGGCAGCAGCGACCAGGGCGTCGCGCAGCAGGGGGATCGCCTTGAACAACCGCGCGGGGAGGGCTTCGGATCCGAGCGTCGTCACGGGTCCACTCTCGCACCCCGCGGGGTCCTGCGGGCACTCGCTCCAGATGACGTCGTGGTGACGTCCCGGACGCCGTCGGCAGGGCGTCGGGCCTCCGGCACCGGGAAGGCTCCTCGGTGGTGCTGGACGCGGTCCCGCCCCGCCGCCTTGGCGGCGTAGAGCGCCTCGTCGGCCTGGTCCACGAGGCCGCCGACCAGCTCGCGGGCCGCCACGCGCCAGCCGTCGCCCTGGGCGAGCACCTGGGCGAGCGCCCCCTCGCTCGCGGCGGCCGTCCCGATGCTCACCGTGACCGGGGGCAGGTCGGCGACGAGCAGCGAGGCGACGCTGCGCCGGACCCGCTCGGCGGTCGCCACCAGCTGCTCGACGTCCTCGACGCGCGTGACGACGAGCAGCTCCTCCCCGCCCCAGCGGGCGAGGAGGTCGCAGCTGCGCAGCTCCGCGCGCACCGCGCCGGTCGTCGCCAGCAGCAGCCGGTCGCCGGCGGTGTGGCCCCAGGTGTCGTTGACGCGCTTGAAGTGGTCGAGGTCCAGCAGCATCACAGCCACCCGAGACCCCTGCTCCGCGCAGCGTCGGACGAGCGGCGGGACGTCGTCCACCAGGGCGCGGCGGTTCAGCAGACCCGTGAGGACGTCGGTGCGAGCGGCGCGCTCCGCGTCGGCCTTGGCCCGGTCGAGGGCCGAGGCCATCGCCGAGACGACCACCGCCGGCACCGCGACGAGAGCGACGACGACGCTGGCGTTGTACGCGAGGTACGCCCCGTGGAGGTCCAGCTGGAGGAGCAGCAGGAGCGAGGCCACCTGTGCCCCCGCCACCAGCGCCACGACGCCTCGACCGCTGTGGTGCATGCGCGTGAGCGCCGTCAGCACCGTCAGCGTGGTGATGCACTGCCAGCGCCAGTGGTCGTCGGGCACGACGCTGCCGTAGGTGCCGATGAGGATGATCGCCAGCACGAGCACCGCGGTCGGCTCGTGTCCGCGCAGCTCCCCGCGCACCAGCATCGCCAGGGCCAGCAGCAGCCAGACCGCTGCCACGGCCAGGAGCTCACCGCGGTGGGCGGCGTGCACCGGGGACGACGAGGCGGGCAGCGAGCTCGCGTCGAGCAGCGCGGTGGCGACCACCAGGCACAGCACGGCCAGCACGGCGGTGCGCCACTCGAACCGCGCTGACAGCTGTCGCGCTGCCCGGGGCCACCTCACGACCTCAGATCGGGCACCGGGGCCGCGCTCTTGAGGGGTGCTGGGTCACGACACCCGCGGCGACCGCTGCCGTCACCCGGTCGCTGCCGGTCGTGCGGGGTCGCGGGACCACTGCGACCACGAGCCGGGCCACAGGCGGGCGCGTCCCAGGCCCAGGTGCTCGATCACGAGGAGTCGGTGGCAGGCCGTCACGCCGGACCCGCAGGAGGAGACGACGGCGCCCGCGGCGACGGCCTCGGCGCGCACCCCCGCGGCGGCGAGCCGGTCGCGCAGCACCTCTTCGGGCAGGAGGCGGCCGAGCGCGTCGACGTCGTCGCGGACCGGCAGCCCCACCGCGCCGGGCACGTGGCCGGCGCGCGGGTCGAGCGCGTCGGGGGCCCCGGCGAAGCGCTCGGCCGGGCGGGCGTCGAGCAGCACCGAGCCCGGGTCCGCTGCGGCGCGGGCGGCGTCGTCGACGTCGGCGAGCAGGACAGCGGGCCAGGTCGTCGGCAGATCCGTCGGTGCTGCTCCGGTCCGCGGGAGCGGAGCGCGCTGCTCACCGGCACCGGTCTCGAGCGGCCGGCCGGCCGCCCTCCAGGCCAGCAGTCCGCCGTCCAGCAGCGCCGCCGGGCGGCCCAGGGCCCGCAGCATCCACACGAGGCGGGCGGCGATGACGCCGCCGGCGTCGTCGTAGGCCACCACCACCCCCTCGTCCACGGGCAGGCCCAGGTCGGCGAGGGCGCGCAGGAAGGCGTCCGGGGCGGGCAGGGGATGGCGGCCCGCGGCGTCGGACGGCGGCCCCGCGAGCACGTCGTCGACGTCCACCCGGACGGCGCCGGGCAGGTGACCGGCGGCGAACGCCTCCGCGGGGTCCCTGCCGTCGGGGTACCAGCGGACGTCCGCGAGAGCGGTGCGCCCGTGCGCGAGTGCGGTGTCGAGCCAGGCGGCGTCGACGAACGGGGGGACGGCGGGGGAGTCGGCCACGGCCCGATCCTGCCCCTGCGCACTCACCGGCCGGCACCCCCGGGCGGTGCCCGGCCGGTACGGTCGAGCCCTTCCCACCGCCCGGAGGCCCCCGTGTCGGACCCGACGTCCCGCTACCCCGAGCAGCCCCAGAACCCGGAGCAGCAGCCGGCGTACGTGCCGCCGCCCGGCTACGAGGAGTACGCGCCGCGGCAGCAGGCCCCCTACGCCGGCCAGCAGCAGCCGTACCAGCAGGGCCCCCAGCAGCCGTACCAGCAGGGGTACTCCCAGCCGTACCAGCAGGGCTACCAGGGCGCCCCGGTGAGGCCGACCTCCGTGGTCGCGGTCATCGGGCTCGTGCTGGCGTTCCTGCTCAGCCCGATCGGCGTGGTCGTCTCCGCGTTCGGCATCGCTGACACCCGCGGCGGTCGGAAGGCCGGGCGGGGCCTGGCGATCGCCGGCGTCGTCGTCGGCGCCCTCGGGACCGTGCTCTGGGTGCTGGCGATCGTCGCGGCGGTCGTCTTCGTGCAGAGGTCCGTGGAGACCGTCTCCGGCCTGTCCACCGCCTTCCCCAGCGGCCTGCCGAGCGAGCTGCCCAGCGGTCTCCCGACCGACCTCGGCGGCGTCCTCGGCGGGGAGGACGCCAGCGCCGACGTGGTGGTCGACAGCTGCTCCTCCACGGTCGGCGGGGTCGCCACGGGCTCGGTGAGCGTCACCAACAGCACCGACGCGGACGCGTCCTACGTCGTGACGCTCGTGGCGCTGAACGCCTCGGGCGAGGAGGTCGGCGACCTCTACGCCGCGGTCGGACCGGTCTCCGCCGGTCAGAGCGCCGAGGGCCAGGCCGCCGGCTTCGTCGACGGCGACCAGGACGTCGCCAGCTGCGAGGTCTCCGCCGCGGTGCGCAGCGCCGCCGGCTGACGGCCCACCCGGACGACGGGGTTGGTGAGCTCGCCGACCCCGTCGACCCTGACCGTGACGACGTCGCCCTCCAGCAGCGTCACCTCCGGCGGCGGGACGAGCCCGGTGCCGGTGAGCAGGACGACGCCGTCGGGGAAGTCGAGGCCGGCGAAGAGCCACGCCGCCAGCTCGGTGAAGGAGCGGGCCATCGAGGCCGTCGTCGTCGCGTCCTCGTACACGGTGGCGCCGCCGCGCTCGATGGTCACGGCCACGGCGAGCGGCCCCTGCGGAGCGTCCCACACGGGCACCACGCCAGGGCCGAGCGAGCACGAGCGCGAGTAGACCTTCGCCTGCGGCAGGTACAGCGGGTTCTCGCCCTCGATGGTCCGGCTGGAGACGTCGTCGCCGGGGACGTAGCCGAACAGCTCGCCGCGGCTGTTGAGCACCAGGCCCACCTCGGGCTCGGGCACGTCCCAGCCGGAGTCGACGCGCACGCCCACCGCACCGCCCGGCCCGACCACCCGCGCCGCGGTGGCCTTGAAGAACACCTCGGGGCGGTCGGCGGCGTAGACGAGGTCGTAGACGTCGGCGTGGTCGGACTCCTCGGCGCGCCCGTCGCGGGAGCGCAGGTAGGTGACGCCGGCCGCCCACACCTCCTGGGTGTCGACGGGGGCCAGCAGCGGGGCGTCGGCGTCAGCCGCCGCGCCGGCGCGCTGCGCCCGGGCCAGCACCGCGCGGGCCTCGTCCAGCGGCACCCTGAGCAGCTCGTGCAGCGGCGGCGCCTCCACGGCCGACCCGCCGTCCCTCAGCTGCCACCGCTCGCCCCCCGCCCGTCCGTCGGTCCGTCCGTCGCTCGTCCTCACCAGCAGCGCCATCGCTCAGCTCCTCGTCGTCGGTCTGCTCTGCCGGGCGCCGAGTGCCTCCAGCGCCCTCTCGGCGGCGCGCGTGCGCAGCCGTCCCACCGACCCCGTCGACATCCACGCGACGTGGGGGGTCACCAGCACGCGGGGGTCGCGCAGCAGCGGGTCGCCGGGGTCGGCCGGCTCGGTCCACCACACGTCCAGCCCCGCACCGGCCAGCTGGCCCGAGGCGAGCGCGGCCTCCAGGGCCGCGCGGTCCACGAGGCCGCCGCGGGCGGTGTTCACGAGGAAGCCGCCGCGCGGCATGGCGTCCAGCTGCTCCGCCCCCACGAGCCCGCGGGTGGTCGGCGTCAGGGGCACGTGGACGCTCACCGCGGTGCTGCGCGCCCACAGCTGCGCAGGCTCGACCAGCTCCACCCCCGCCGTCGCCGCGACCTCCGCCCCCACGAACGGGTCGCTGGCCACCACGACGACGTCGAAGGCGCGCAGCCTCCGGGCGACCTGCTGGGCGATCGCACCGAAGCCCAGCAGGCCGACGGTGCAGTCCGCCAGCTCCCGCGGGTCGGGCAGGTCGCCGCGCGCCGGCCAGCTGCCCGAGGCCGCCGCCGCCGACCAGGCGGGGACGCCGCGCAGCAGCGACAGCAGCAGCGCGGTGGCGTGGTCGGCCACCTCGCGGGAGCCGTAGTCGGGCACGTTGAGGGCCGTGACGCCCAGCTCGGCGGCGGCCTCGAGGTCGACGACGTCGAGCCCGACCCCGTAGCGGACCACCACGCGGACGTCCGGGCACTCCTCCAGCACGCGACGGGTGACGGGCGCGTACTGCACGAGCAGCGCTTCAGCACCGCTGGCGCGGGCGGCCGCCACGACGTCGTCCTCGGTGCGGCAGGCCGCCTCCACCAGGTGCCAGCCAGCCCCCTCGAGCACCGCGCGCTCCAGGTCTGCCGGGCCCATGTCGCAGTCGGTGACCAGCACCGTGCGCTCGCCGGCCACCGGCGCGGCGGGGCTCACGGGCGCGCGTCCGGGGGAGCCAGGAACGAGCGCTCCCCGTGCACGGCCAGCTCCGCGAGCACGGCCTGCGGGTCGCCGGTCTCGACCACCTCCAGCAGGCGGCGGTGGCGCTTGACGTGGGTGACGAGGTCCTCGTACTCGTTCTCGCGGGTGTAGAGGTTGCGAGCCATGCACAGGCGCTGCTGGCGCTGCACCGAGGCGTAGGCGGCGTCGAGCCGCCCGTGCCCGGCCAGCGCGACGAGGGCGGAGTGGAAGTCGTAGGCGGCGCTGACCAGGGCCCCCCGGTCGGCTGCCTCGGCCTCCCGCTCCATCCGGGCGAGCGCTGCTCGGCAGCGCTCCAGCCGCGCGGGGTCGGTGACCGGGACGCCCAGCTCCACGGCGAGGCGCTCCAGCGCGCTGCGCAGCGTGAGGATCTCCATGACGTCCTGCTCGGTCAGGGTGGTCACCACGGCGCCGCGGCGCGGGCGCACCTCGATGAGCCCCTCCTGCTGCAGCGTGCGCATGGCCTCGCGCAGCGGCGGGCGGCTGATGCCCAGCTCCTCGGTGAGCCGCTCCTCGGTGAGCCGCTCGCCCTCCGCGAGGGCGCCGGACAGGATCATCCGCCGCAGCTGCTCGACGGCCAGCTGCACCAGGCTCGGCGCCTGGATGAGGGCGGTCGGCGGTGCCGGCGGGTCGGTGGTGGCGCGGCTCACGGGGATCTCCTGGGGACGGGGGTGCTGGGGGCGGTGCCACAGGTCTAGCCCCGAGGGGCACCGCACCAACAGTCTTGTCTTCGTGTCGTGTCTGTTGTAGACAATATCCACCGAGCCCACCGGCGCGCCAGGACGGACTGCTGCGCCCACCGCAGGCTCAGCGCGCTGTCGAGACCCGTGGAGCGCACCCGCCCTCAGAGACGAGGAGCCCGCATGTCCACGACCACCGCCACCCCCCAGCAGACGACCGGCAGCACCGGCGGCCCCGACCTGGCAGCCCTCTACAAGCACCTGCGCGTCGTCGACGTCGTCGACGCCCTCGACGGGATCGGCTACTTCAACCTCACGCTCATGTCGCCCGAGCTGCGTCCCCTGTGGAGCGGCATGCGCTTCTGGGGCCCGGCCGTGACGATCCGCGCCGTCCCCTCCAACAAGCCGATGTGGAGGCTCGAGGGCACCCAGGACATCGTCGAGGCCCACCGGATCTGGTTCGAGCGCTACCCCGCCACCCGCCTGCCCGACGACCTCCCGCCGAACCACGTCATCGTCATGGAGTCCGGCGGTGGCCCCGAGGTCGGCTTCTGGGGCTCGGAGAACGCCATGGGGGCGGTCGGCGGCGGCGCTGCCGGCATCATCACCGACGGGTACTGCCGCGACACCGCCGAGATCGAGCTGCAGCGCACGCCCGTGGTGGCCCGCAAGCGCGGCCGCACGATCATCCCGGGCCGCATCGAGGTGGTCGAGGTGCAGGGCACCATCGCCTGCGGCGGGGTGCGGGTGGACCCGGGCGACGTGGTCGGCTGCGACGAGGACGGCGCCGTCGTCGTCCCCGCGGCCGTGGCGCAGGAGGTGGCGGTGCACGCCCGAGCGATCCTCCTGGCCGACATGCACGCCCGCCGCCGCCACTACGACGCGCAGGGCAAGAAGCCCGACTCCACCGTCGACGCCGACGCGGTCATCGCCTACTACGAGAGCCTCTGAGGCGGACCCCGTGCCGCTCGCTCCAGGCTCGACCTCGGTCGGCTTCGCCGGCCTGGGCAACATCGGGGCGCCGATGGTGCGCGCCCTGCTGGCCGCCGGATGGGCGGTCACCGTCAGCGACCTCGACGCCGGCCGCGTGCAGCGGCTCGTCGACGAGGGCGCCAGGGCCGCGGGCAGCCCCGCGGACCTCGCCGGGTGCGACGTCCTGCTGCTCGCCGTCTCCGACGACGCCGCCGTCACCGCGGTGCTCGAGGGCGACGACGACGACGCGGGCTGGCTCGCGGGCGGCGGCTCCGCCGAGGGCGGCGCTGACCGGCTCGTGGTCGTCCACAGCACCGTGCTGCCCGCCACGGCCGTCCGCCTGGAGCAGGTGGCCCGCGAGCGCGGCGTCGCCCTGCTCGACGCCCCGGTGAGCGGGGGAGCCGAGCGCGCCGCGAGGGGCGACCTCACGGTGTTCGTCGGTGGCGACGCCGACGCCGTCGAGCTCGGCCGTCCCCTGCTGGACGCCGTCGGGTCCCGCGTGCTGCACGTGGGACCCGCGGGAGCGGGTGCCGCCACCAAGCTGGCCAACCAGCTGATGATGCTGTCGGCTCTGGCCGGCGCCCACGAGGCGGTCGAGCTGGCCGCGGCGTACCAGGTGGACGAGGCGACCGTGCTCGACGCGGTCTCGTCGTCCACGGGTGGGTCGTGGGTGGCCAGCAACTGGGGCTTCTTCGACGCGACGTCCGCCGCGTACGACGAGGCGGGCACCCCGCGGCGCGAGCGCCCGTGGAGCAAGGACCTCTTCGAGGTGGTCGAGGCCGGGAGGTCGGCCGACCTGCGCCTGCCGGTCGCGGCCCTGCTCTCCCAGGTGCTGGCAGACCGCGTGGAAGCGCACGCCGAGGGGGCGCGCTCGTGAGCGCCGTCGACTCGCCGGCGTCTCCGCTGCTCCCGGTGCGCACGGCGAGGCCGCCGCAGGTGCGCCCCTCGGGCCGCAAGCGGCGCGAGGCGCTGGCCGCCTACGCCTTCCTGCTGCCGTGGTTCGTCGGTCTGCTCGGGCTGACGATCGGCCCGATGCTCTACTCGCTGTACCTGTCCTTCACCCGGTACAACCTGCTCTCGCCGCCGCAGTGGCGCGGGCTGGCCAACTACCGGGCGATGCTCACCGACCCCCGGCTGGCCAGCTCCGTCGAGGTCACGCTCCTCTACGTGCTGCTGGCCGTGCCGGGCATCCTCGTGGTCTCCCTGGCCGTGGCGATGGTGCTGGCCAAGGGCATGCGCTTCCTGCCGCTGTACCGGGCGGCGTTCTACCTGCCCTCCCTCATCGGCGCGAGCGTGGCGGTGTCCTTCCTGTGGCGGCAGCTGTTCGCCGGCGACGGCGTCTTCAACGCGCTGCTGGCGGTGTTCGGGATCGACGGGCGGACGTGGATCGGCGACCCCGACACGGCGATGCTCACCCTGGTGGTGCTCAGCGTGTGGACGTTCGGCTCTCCGATGATCATCTTCTTGGCGGGCATCCGGCAGGTCCCGCGCGACCTGTACGAGGCCGCCGAGGTGGACGGAGCCGGGCCGGTGCGCCGGTTCGTCAGCGTCACGCTGCCGCTGCTCAGCCCGCTGATCTTCTTCAACGTGCTGCTCACCACGGTCAACGCCTTCCAGGCGTTCACCCCGGCGTACGTCATCTCCGGGGGCACCGGCGGGCCGGCCGACTCCACCCTCTTCTACACGCTCTACCTCTACCAGCGCGGTTTCGCCGAGCTCGACATGGGCTACGCCTCAGCGATGGCGTGGGTGCTGCTCGTGGTGCTCGGGATCTTCACCGCCGTGATGTTCGCGACCTCCCGCTTCTGGGTCCACTACGGAGACGAGCGATGAGCACCAGCGCACCTCCCAGGCCGCCGTCCCAGCCCCGGGGAGCCCACCCCGCAGCGAGGCTCGTCGTCGACCAGCGGCGTCCGTCGCGCTCGAAGGTGGTCCGCGCGCTCGCCCGGCACGCCGTCCTCATCTGCGTGCTCGCCGTCGTCCTCTACCCGCTGCTGTGGATGGTGGGCGCGTCCTTCCGCCCCGGCAACGAGGCGTTCGGCACCCTCGGCCTCCTGCCGCGGAACTTCACCCTCGACAACTACCGGGACGGGTGGTCCTACGGGTCGCTGGACTTCTCCCGGTACTTCGTCAACAGCCTGGTGATCTCGGCGCTGGCGATCGTCGGGAACGTCGTCTCGTGCGCGCTGGCGGCCTACGCCTTCGCCCGGTTGGAGTTCCCGTTCCGGCGGGTGCTCTTCGCCCTCGTGCTGGCCACGCTGCTGCTGCCCTACCAGGTGACGATCGTGCCCCAGTACGTGCTCTTCAACGAGCTGGCCTGGATCAACACGATCCTGCCGCTGGTGGTGCCCAAGTTCCTCGCCACCGACGCCTTCTTCGTCTTCCTCATGGTCCAGTTCATCCGGACCCTGCCCCGTGAGCTGGACGACGCCGCCCGCCTCGACGGGTGCGGGCACTTCGGCATCTTCTGGCGGGTCATCGTGCCGCTGTCGCTGCCGGCCATCGGCACCACGGCGATGTTCACCTTCATCCGCACCTGGGACGACTTCCTCGGGCCGCTGCTCTACCTCAACAACCCCGAGCGGTGGACCGTGACGCTGGGCCTGAACGGCTTCCTCGACGCCACCGGCACCAGCGCCTTCGGGCCGCTGTTCGCCATGGCGACCCTGGCGATCGCGCCGATCGTCGGCTTCTTCCTCGTCTCTCAGCGGCTGCTCATCGAAGGGGTCGCCACGAGCGGCCTCAAGTGACCTTCTCTCGCCTGTCAATGTCGACAATCCCTGATCTGGAGGCACCACCCATGTCCGCCACCCACCGCTCCCGTCGCTCTCGTCGTCGTGCCGCCCTCCTCGCCGGCGCAGCTGCGCTCACCCTCGTCGCCACCGCCTGCTCCGGCGGCACCCGCGTGGGCGGCGACGCCCCGTCGGCCGCCACCGGGGACGACGCCGGCAAGGGCGAGGTCACCGGCGCCGTCCGCCTGGCGTACTGGGGCTCCGGCGCTCGCGTCGACCTCACCAACGGCGTCTCGGACCTCTTCGTCAAGGAGCACCCGGGCGTCGACGTGACCCCCGAGTTCACCGACTTCGCCGCCTACTTCCAGCGCCTCAACGTGCAGGCCACGTCCGGCGGCATGGCGTGCATCACCCAGCTGCAGGGCCGCCAGCTCAACGACTACGCCGGCCAGGGGCTGCTCGTGGACCTGCAGCCGCTGGTCGACTCCGGTGCCATCAACGTCGACGACATCCCCGCCGAGGTCCTCGACACCGGCCGCGGCCCGGACGGCAAGCTCTACGAGATCCCCTACGGCGCCGCCTACGACGCGATCATGGTCAACACCACCCTCGCCGACCAGGCGGGCGTCGGGACGCCGCCCGCGAACTGGACCTGGGACGACTTCTTCGCCTACGCCCCGAAGGCCAAGGCGGCCCTGCCCGACGGCGTGGCCGGCGTGAACCTCCTCGGCGGGCACCCCAACACCTTCATCGAGTGGCTGCGCGGCAACGGCAAGGAGGTCTTCGACGGCAACAAGGCCGCCTTCACCGTCGACGACGTCGTGGAGTACTGGGGCCTGTGGGAGCAGCTGCGCACCTCCGGCGCCACCATCTCCGCGCAGGACCGCTCCGCCGAGGCCGCCCAGGTCGAGCAGAGCTGGATCGCCCAGGGACGCACGGTGCTCGACAACAAGCCCGGCAACCAGCTCGGCCAGGCGCAGGGCGCCCTCGACGGCGCGCAGCCGGGTTCCCAGCTCACCACGGTGCAGCTGCCGCGCGGCGCCGACGGCGCCTCCAGCACCGTGCTGTTCACCTCGGGCTGGTCGATCCCCACCAGCTGCGACAACATCCCCACCGCCGCCGCCTACATCGACTTCTGGGTCAACGACCCCGAGGCCAACGCCCTGTTCGCCTCGAACAACGGCGCGGTGACCAACACGAAGATGCTCGAGGCCCAGCTGGCCGACACCTCCCTGGCGCCCGCCACCCGCCAGAACCTCGAGCTGTTCCAGCAGATCGTCAAGGACGAGCCGCCGACGGTGCTGTACCCGGCCGGGTACCAGGCCAACTTCGAGACGGCGTTCACGCGCTCCTACGAGGCGGTGGCCCTCAACGGCGCCGACCCGCGCCAGACGGCGCAGCAGTTCGTGGACAACCTCAACGCCGCGCTGGCGCAGGCCTGACGGGGCGGGGGAGCACCGTGGACACCGTGGACCCGGGCACCGCACCCCCGGGCGCGCTGGCGGGCATGAGGGTGCTCGACCTCACCCAGGTCATGGCCGGCCCGTTCTGCACGATGGTGCTGGCCGACCTCGGCGCCGACGTCATCAAGGTGGAGAACCCCGACGCCGGCGACCAGACCCGCAGGTCGTGGGGCAGGTCGGGGATCGGGGAGGACAGCCGCGCCTTCCTGTCGCTCAACCGCAACAAGCGCAGCGTGGTGCTCGACCTGAAGTCCGAGGAGGGCCGGGCCGACTTCCTGGCGCTCGTGGAGGACGCCGACGTCGTCGTGGAGAACTGGCGGCCGGGGGTGGCGGAGCGGCTCGGTGTGGGATGGGACGTGCTCTCGGAGGTGAACCCGGCGCTCGTCTACGCGAGCATCTCGGGCTTCGGGAAGACCGGTCCCTACGCGGACCGGCCCGGGTACGACCTCATCGCCCAGGCGATGACCGGGGTCATGTCCATCACCGGCGATCCCGACGGGCGCCCGGTGAAGAGCGGCATCCCCGTGGCGGACCTCGGCTCCGGGCTGTTCTGCGCGGTGGGGATCCTCGCCGCGTGGACCAGCGCCCGCCGCACCGGGGTCGGCCAGCTGGTGGAGACGTCGCTGTTCGAGTCGGCGCTGGCGCTGGCGGTGTGGGAGTCCACCGAGTTCTGGGACACCGGGCGCACGCCCGCCAAGCTCGGCTCGGCCAACCGCATGTCGGCGCCCTACCAGGCGCTCGCCACCCGGGACGGCCACGTCACGGTCGGCGCCAACAACGACAGGCTGTGGCGGCGGCTGTGCACCGCGCTCGACCTGGAGCACCTCCTCACCGACCCGCGGTACTCCACCAACGTCGGGCGGATGGCGCACCTGCCCGACCTCGTCGCGGCCCTCGAGGAGCGCCTCGTGGAGCGGGACACCGACGCGTGGGTCCAGGTGCTGCTGGGGGCCGGCGTACCGGCCGGGCCCATCCAGGACTACCGGCAGGTGCTCACCGAGGACCCGCACGTCAAGGCCCGCGAGATGGTCGCCACGTTCACCCACCCCGTGGAGGGGGAGGTGCCGGTGCTCGCCTCGCCGCTGCGCCTGTCGGCCACCCCGCCCGTCATCCGCCGGCCGCCGCCGCTGCTGGGGGAGCACACCGACGAGCTGCTCGCCCGCGAGCACGTCAGCTCGTGACCGGCCCCTCATGACCGGTCGGGTCCGCGCGGAGCACCGCGGGGGAGTGCTCCGCGCGGTCCTCGACCACCCGCGCCGGCTCGGGGCGCTGACGTCGGCGATGTACGACCAGCTCGCCGAGGTCGCCGCCCTGGCCAGCGGCGACCCGTCGGTGCGGGCGCTCGTGCTCGCCGGCACCGACGGGGCGTTCGCCGCCGGGACCGACGTCCGGATGCTCGCCGCCGACGTGCTCGGCGCCCCCGACGCCGGGGAGGCGGGCGTCGCCTACGAGCGGCGCGTCGGCGCGGTGCTGGAGGCGCTGGCCTCCGTGCCGGTGCCCGTGGTGGCGGTGGTCGACGGCCCCGCCGCCGGCGCCGGCCTCGCGCTCGTCGCGGTCAGCGACGTGGTGGTGGCCGGGCCCCGGGCGCGGTTCGGGCTGCCGGTGGCGCGCACCCTCGGCAACTGCGTGCCGGCCGCCGTCGTGGCCGCCCTCGCGCGGCGCACCGGCCACGCACGGGCCAGGGAGCTGCTGCTGACCTCCCGGATGCTCGACGCCCCTGCGGCGGCCGCCGTCGGACTGGCCGACGTCGTCCTGAGCGCCGACGAGCTGGACGACGGCGTGGCGCAGCTGCTCGACGGCCTGCTCGCCGCGGCCCCCGGAGCCCTGGCCGCGTTCAAGGAGACCGACCGCCGCCTGGCCGCGGCCGCCTGGCCCGCCGGGCTCCCGGACGACACCGACCTCCTGCGCGCCTGCTACGGCAGCGCCGACTTCCGCGAGGGCGTCACCGCGTTCCTCGACCACCGACCGCCACGCTGGGAGAGCTGATGCCGGACCCGACGAACAGACCGCCCGTGGTGGACGCCCACCACCACTTCTGGACCTACGGCGAGGCCGACCAGTCCGCCTGGCGCACCGGCGCCCACGGCGCCATCGCCCGCGACTACGCCCCCGCCGACCTCGCCGCCGACCTCGCCGCCGCCGGTGTGGACGCGACCGTCCTCATGCAGTCGGTCGACGAGCCGGACGAGAACGACAGGCTCGCCGCCTGGGCCGCGCAGACCGCGCACGTGCGCGGCGTGGTCGGGTGGCTGCCCGTGCTCGACCCCGGCGCCGCCCGCGCCGAGCTGGCGCGCGCCGACACCACCGCCTGGTGCGGCGTGCGCACGCTCGTCGGCCGCGACCCGCTCGAACGGCTCGCCGACCCCGGCGTCCGCGCGCTGTTCGCCGAGCTGGCCGAGCGGGGGCTCGTGTGGGACGTCGTCCCCATCACCCCCGAGCAGGTCCGGGCCGTCGCCGGCCTGGCCAGCGCGGTGCCGCGGCTGAAGGTGGTGGTCGACCACCTCGCCCGCCCGCCGCTCGACACCGGCGGCTGGGAGCCGTGGGCCTCGAACGTCGCCGCGCTCGCGGAGCTGCCCGGGGTGGCGCTCAAGGTGTCGGTGGGCGTCGACGCGCTGACGGCGTGGGACGCCTGGCGCGCCGACGTGCTGCCCCGCTACGTCGGCCACGTGCTCGACGCCTTCGGCGCCGACCGCCTCCTGCTGGCGAGCAACTGGCCCGTGGTGCTCCTGCGGGCGAGCTACGCGCAGGCGTGGGGCGACCTGCGAGACGCCGTGGCGAAGGCCCTCGCCGGGGGTGGCACGCAGGACGGCGACGCCGAGGCGGCGCTCGCCCAGGTCAGCGGCGGTACGGCCGTGCGCTGGTACGGGCTGTGACCGCTGCTCCGAAGCCGCTGCTGCTCGCGCTGGGAGACCGCGGGCCGGTGGTCGACGAGGGCGCCTGGGTGGCACCCACCGCTGTGCTCGTCGGTGACGTGCACGTCGCTTCCGGGGCGAGCGTCTGGTACGGCTGCGTGCTGCGCGCCGACGGGTCCCCGATCCGCATCGGGCGCGGCAGCAACCTCCAGGACGGTTGCGTGGTGCACGCCGACGAGCACGGCGGTGTCGAGGTCGGGGAGCGCGTCTCGGTGGGCCACCGCGCCGTGCTGCACGGCTGCACCGTCGGCGACGGCGCGCTCGTGGGCATGGCGTCGGTGGTGCTCACCGGCGCCGTGGTCGGAGCCGAGGCGCTGGTCGCCGCCGGTGCGGTGGTGAAGGAGGGCGCCCTGGTGCCCGACCGCGTGCTCGTGGCGGGGGTGCCGGGGCGCGTGCTGCGCGACCTCTCGGAGGCGGAGCTGGAGCGCGTGCGCGCCAACGGCCCGGCGTACGTCGAGCTCACCGACCTGCACCGCACCGCGGTGGTGCAGCTCGCGGGAGACGGGGCGTGAGGCGCGTCGGGCTGGTCGGCGCAGGGTGGGTGGCCCGCCAGCACGCGGCGGGGATCGCCGCCGTCTGCGGCGGCCGTGCCGACGTGGTGGCGGTGTGCGACCCGGACCCCGCTGCCCGCGAGGCGTTCGCCGCGCAGCACCCGGGCGTGGAGCCGTTCGCATCCGTCGAGGACCTGCTCGACCGCGCGGGCGGCGGCGCCGGCGTCGACGTCCTGCTGGTCTTGACGCCGCCCGCCGTGCGCGACGAGGTGGTCGACCCCGCCCTGGACCGGGGCGTCGCGCTGCTCGTGGAGAAGCCGTTCGCCGGCAGCGGCGCGCACGCCGCGGAGCTCGTCCGCCGCGCCGAGGCCGCCCGCGTGCCGCTCGCGGTGAGCCAGAACTTCCGCTGGTACCCGGAGCAGGCCTGGCTCGCCGCTGCGCTGCGCGCCGAGGAGCTGGGCCCCCTGCACCTCCTGGAGCACCGCTCCTTCCAGGACCGACCGCAGGCGCCCGGCGTGTGGCGGGCGGAGCAGGAGCGCCTGGAGATGGCGATCTTCAGCGTCCACCTCATCGACAGGCTGCAGTGGCTGGCGCCCAGCCCGCCGCGCACCGTCAGCGCGCTGACCCGCCGCGACCCGGCCTCCGGCCTGCCGGGGGAGCAGCTGGCGGCGCTGCTGGTCTCCTTCGACGACGGTCTGGTCGCGACCATGACGTCGTCCTGGCGCGCCCGCGGCCTGCCCACCCAGCAGCTGCGCGCCGACGGCGAGCACGGCAGCGCCCGCACCTCCCGCGAGCACCCCATGGCAGGTCCGGCGTCCGGCCAGCTCCAGCTGCGCGGAGGTGAGGTGAGGTCGTCGTCCTTCGTCGACGCCGGTCCCGTCACTCGGGCACACCTCTCCTACGGCAGCAGCACCGCGGCGCTGCTGGACGCCCTCGACGCCGGGGTGGAGCCTGCGCACAGCGGCCGCGACAACCTCAGGACCATGGGGATCATGGACGCCGCGTACCTGTCGGCGTCACGCGGCGGCACCGCGGTCGACGTCACCGAGGCGCTCGGCGGCGAGGCGCTCGCGGGCCCCGGGGCGGTGTGGCGGTGACGCCCGTGAGGGTCGGCCTGGTCGGCCTCGGCAACAGCGGCTGGTACTACCACGCGGAGCAGAACCTCGTGCCGGCGCGAGCGGCGGGGCAGCTCGACCTGGTCGCCGTCTGCGACGCCGACCCCGCCCGTGCGGCGACAGCGGCCGACCGCTTCGGCGCGCGGGCCCACACCGACTGGCGCGAGCTCGTCGCGGGCAGCGCCGGGGACGACGGGGGCGTGGAGCTCGTCGTCGTCGCCCTGCCGCACCACCTGCACCGCGACGTCGTGATCGGGGCGCTCCGAGCGGGACGCCACGTGCACGTGGAGAAGCCGATGGCGACCTCGGTCGCCGACGCCGACGCCATGCTCTCCGCCGCGCGCGCCGCTGGACGGCAGCTGTCGGTGCACCAGCAGCGGCGGTGGGAACCGGACTTCCAGCAGGTGCTGCGGCTCGTGCACGAGGGCGCCGTCGGGCCGGTGCGCCGCGTGGAGGTCCACCGCAGCCACGCAGGTCGCTACCGCACGGCCGGGGACGGCACGCCGCACACGGGCTCCGACATCGCCACCTGGACCGAGGAGGCGGACACCGGCGGGGGAGCGGGATGGCTCATCGGGCCGCACCCGGTCGACCAGGTGCTGCAGCTGCTCGGCACGCCGACGGCGGTGACGGGCACCGCGCACCGCCCGCCCGGGTCGGCCGTCGAGGACCACCTGCGCATCCACCTGGCCTTCGGGCAGCGCGACGGCGGCTCCAGCGCGCGCATCGACGTGCACCGCAGGGCCGAGCACCCGGCGCCGCGGTTCCGCGTGGTGGGGGAGCGCGGTGACATCACCAGTGAGGACGGCACGTCGGTGGTGGTGCGCGACGCCGACGGCGCCGTCGTCGTCGTCCACGACGGCCTGGAGCCGCCCGGCCGGCTGGGGGCGGAGCTGTACGCGAGCCTCGCGGCGTCGCTGCGGGGCGGCCCGCCGGTGGCGGTGACGGGCGAGCAGGGGCGTGACGTCGTCGACGTCCTCGAGCGAGCGCTCAGAGCTGCCCGCTGAGCTTGGCCCTGCGCCCCCGGCCGTCCATGCTGGCCGCGTGGTCAGCGGTCCGCGAGAACCCTCGGTGAGCGAGGTGACCTGGTACGAGCGCGAGCGGGACATGGGCGTCGTGACCGACCGGTGGCTGCGCGCGGCACGCGCGGAGCTCCCCGAGGCGGTCCCGAAGCGGTTCGGGGACTCCGAGCCGCTGCGCCACCGCTTCGAGGCGGAGGGGGACGAGGGGCTGCGCAGGGCGTGGGAGGCGGCTGACGGGCTCCTCTTCCTCGCGTCACGGCCGGTGGTCCCGCACGCCGCTCTGGCGGCACCGTCGCGGCCGGGGCGCGCACGGCTGGGCGACGTGGGCGCGCACGTGCTGCGGGTCGCGCTGCCGCCCGAGGACCCGCGGCTGCGAGCGTTCGTCCTCGCGCTCACGACGCCGGCGACGGTGTTCGTGGCGGTCGAGGAGCGACTGGGGCAGCAGCCCGGCAGCGGACGCGGCGGGCACCGGTACCTCGCCGGCCTGGGGCAGTGGCTGGGGCTGCCGGAGGCGCCGCCGCGGTGGTGCTGGTTCGGTGAGGCCTACACCCGCGCCCTGCTGGACCCCGGGGGTGCGCGGAGGTCGCGGTGGTGGCGCAGGCGCGCGGCTGGTGAGGACGACGAGCTGCCGGAGCTGGAGCCGGTCGCGGGCGGGGGGCTGTGGTCTGGTGGTGCCTGGGTCCCGCCGGCGGTGCGCGTCGTCGAGGCGGGCCTGGAGCCCCACGACCGGTGCGCCGACTCCATCCCGTCATCCGTCGCCCCGGGACGCCCGGTGTGGGCCGGCGCCCGGCGCCTCAGGGACTGGTGACCGCGTCGCGCCCGCCACGACGACCGTCTGGACCCGTCGCCGCTCCTCACGTGCTGCACCCGGAGACTCGCACCGTGACCGACGACCTCATCGCCGAACTCGTCGCCGACAGACCCCGCTCACCCCAGCAGTGGGAAGACCTCTTCGCCGACAGCTGGCCGCCCTACATCGACGCAGATCCCGTCGCGGCCGCGGCGCTGCCCGAGGTCCGCGCCACCGGTGCCGCGCTGGAGGTGGCCCTCACCCGACCTGCCGGGTCCGACCACGACGAGCGGCTCGCGGGTGCCGCCTGGGGCGTGCCCATCGCGTGGGACGGCGACACCGACCACCTGCCGCGCGGGTACAGCGACACCCTCGTCCGCGCCCTGGCCGACCACGACCGCGGCACGGCGAGCGACACCCTGGTGATCTGCGCGGCCCAGGTGCACCCGAGCCACGCCCGCACGGGCGCGGCCGCCCACCTCCTGGGCCACCTCGTCCAGGCCGCGGCCGCGCGAGGACTGCACCGCGTGATCGCCCCGCTGCGCCTGACGGGCGAGCACCAGTACCCGCTGATCCCGGTCGAGACCTACGCCCGGTGGCGGCGGGCGGACGGGGAGGCGTTCGACCCGTGGTTGCGGACGCACGAGCGCATGGGCGCGCAGCTCCTGTCCACCACCCCCGCGTCCCAGTCCTTCGTCGCCTCGGTCGAGCAGTGGCGGACCTGGAGCGGACTCGCGCTCCCGGGCAGCGGCGCGCACGTCATCGAGGGAGCGCTCGCGCCCCTGCACGTGGACCTCGAGGAGGGCACGGGTCGCCTGGACGAGCCCGGAGCGTGGGTGCGCCACCGCTGACCGGAGAGCCCCCGCCTGCCGAAGGCACCAGGGGCCGCCGGCCCCTGGCGGAGAGGCCGGCGGCCGCCGTGGCCCGGGAGGTCGGGCGTCAGTTCTCGAGGATCTTCTCCGAGACCTTGATGCCCACGTGGCGGCCGGGCTCCCAGATCCCGCCGAGCAGCTTCTCCCCGGGCTTGACCTGGGTGAGGTTGCGGACCTCTCCGCCCTCGCCCATCACCCGCACGTGCCAGTCGTCCTGCAGGATGACGTTCACCAGCGAGCCCGTCGCCTCGTCGCGGGCCTCGAGCAGGCGCAGCGGGCGCAGCTCGATCTTCACCCGGCCCACGGACGTGTCGCGGAAGCGCCCGGAGGCGTTGACACCGGAGACGGGAGCCCCGGCGCGCAGGTCGGTGATGTAGGAGGTCGTGGTGGGGGAGAACACGTAGGAGTGCACCGCTCCGGCGTTCACCCGGAACGGGCGCAGGTCCATGTAGGGCAGGTAGTGCACCTCGGCGCACACGAGGATCCCGCCCGAGGACGTCGACCCGATGATCATGCCTTCGTCGTCGTCGAAGAGCGTCGTGGTGTCGATGCAGCCGCGGTAGCCCATGCCGATCGGCCGGGACCCGGTGACGGTCAGCGGCACCAGCGGAGCGACGCGCTCGGACTGCCGGGCCACCACCTGCGCGGCGACGTCGAGGTCGACCAGCGAGGCGGCGTCCACCAGCACGCCCGCCGGTCCGGACTCCAGCACGCCAGCCACGGTGGAGGCCTCCGACCCGGTGGCCAGCGCCTTGAACACCGCGGTGCGGGTGCCCTGCGCGCGGGCGAGCAGCAGCTCCAGGGGGATGTTGGTCTCGTCGGTGAAGACCGACAGCAGGACGTCGACCGCGCCGCACTGGTCGGCGGCCTCGTCCATACTGGTGCCGTCGTCGATGAGGCAGCGCACCCCCAGGCGTCGCCCGTGCGCCAGGGACCGCGCCGCCGTCAGGGACCGCACGCCGTCAGCGACGACCGCGTCGACGGGCGCTCCCGCCAGGTCGGTGGTCGACGCGTCCGGCCCGACCAGCACCGCGACGGCCAGGCGCTCGACCGGCTTCCAGCCGTCGAGCTGCTCCGGTCGCAGCAGCACCGCGTCGACGGCGGCCGTGCGGACGTGGGCGAGGGCGGCGTCCAGGTGGTCACCGGACAGGGCCGTGACGTCGGCCCACAGGTCGGAGGTCATGTGCGGGGTCTCTCCTGGTCCTGGTCGTTCGAGTGCAGGTCGGGTGCGGGTCAGGCGCGGGTGAGGTCGAACGGCGAGCCCAGCGGCGCCTCGCGCGGAGCCGCACCGCCGGCGCCGGTGGGGTGCACCAGGTCACGCAGCGCACGGGTGGCCCTGGCGGGGTCGGCGTGGGTGAACACCCACCGCCCGACGCACAGGCCGGCGACGCCCGTCTCCAGGGTCAGGCGCGAGGTCTCGAGGAAGTCCTCGAAGGTGGCGCCCCGCCCGGTCTCACCGCCGGCCACCACCACGGGCACCCCGATCTTCGTGGCCAGGGCGTGGCTGGTCTCCAGGTCGGGCGAGGTGGCCTTGACCACGTCGGCCCCCATCTCGGCGGCGACCCGCGCGGCGTGCAGCGCGGCGGCTCCGGCGGAGCGCGGTCCGCCCGGGCGCACGTAGGTCATGACGAGCAGAGGCATGCCGAAGCGCTCGCAGTCGGCGGAGACCGCCCCCAGGTCGGCCAGCGCGGCCCGGTCATCGGTGGCTCCGCACCCGAGGGTGACGTGCACCGAGATGGCGTCGGCGCCCAGCGCCACCGCCGACTCCACGCTGCAGACGGCGGTCTTGACGTCACCGTCCGGCGACAGGTCCGTGCTGCCCGACAGGTGCACGAGCAGTGCGGTGCCGCGCTGCACGGGGGCGTGGCGCTTGGCCGTTCCGCGGTGCACCACCACCCCGTCCGCGCCGCCCTCGGCGACGGCTGCCAGCAGGGGGGCCATGTCACCGAGCCCGGAGTCGAAGCCCGTGGTGACCCCGTGGTCGGCGGCCACGAGGAAGGTGCGGCCGTCAGGCCCGAAGAGCCGGGCCAGTCGGCGGTCCTTGCCGGAGATGATCGTCATGGAGCAGGTCCCCCTGGGAGCTGAAGAGGCGTCCACCCTGGTTCGGACCAGCGCCGCGTCCGGATTGCAGGTGCTTCGGGCAACCGTCCATCGACCGGTGGAGGGGGTCAAGGCGGACCACCGGTTCCGGCGAGATCCGCAGGGGACACCCAGCGACAGCCACCCAGATGGTCGATCGCCTGCCTGCGCGTGCCGCAGTGGCGAGACCAGGAGCACGGCTCCGCAGCTCCCTGCGAGCGCGGACCGGGCGCGGTCGCACTGCCACCGGTCTCCCGTGTCACGCTCGTGCCCACCTCCTCGAGGTGGGCAGCCTGCCCGTCAGCGGCGACCGAGGTGCCCTCACCCGCAGGGTGCAGGCGCCTGACCGTCCGGCACCCGGCGGAAGGTCTCACGATGGCCGCGCTCGTCGGAGAAGACCAGCGTGTCACCGTCGATGGCGGCCCACCCCCGCTGGTAGGGCGTGTTCCAGTCCGCCGGCGCGTGCCCAGCACCATCGGAGAGCAGCCCTCCCACCCGCGCGTAGGAGGAGTACCCGTCGGTGACCTCGTTGACGCCGCAGCCGGTGGAGACGGCGACGGAGATGCGTCCCAGGTCATCGATGACCGCCTCATCCGGGTCGCGAGGCAAGAGCTGCCCGTCGCGGGTGGCTCGCAGGCTGATGCTGTAGTTGTCCCCGTCACAGCCCGCGCCGTTGGGCTGGAACAGCTGCGGGGTGGTGGTGCTGGCCCGGTCGGCGACCTCACCGCGTTCGGTGGTGACCTGGACGTCGACGCGGGTGGGCTCGTCGTCCAAGTCCGCCTGGACGCCGCTGTACAAGCTGTACTCGTCGTTGCCCGCGAAGCCGTTGGTGTGGCTGGCCCCCGCGGAGGGGACGCTCACCTCGGCGTAGTAGTCACCGCCTTCGAAGGGCACAGCGGTGGTGAAGTCGACGTGGACACCCTCGGCGTTGCCGATGGCGGTGCAGGCCAGTGGCAGCCCGAAGGGGCCGCTGCCTCCGCAGGCGCAGAGCGCACCGGCGAGGGTCACGGCGGTGGTGGCACCGGCCAGCAGGCGTCTCAGCACGTCCGCGCCCGGTGCGGCGTCGCCTTCGCCGCGGGCGTGAGACGCACGGAGCCGCCCCCCGGTAGGAGCGCCTGCTGGCGGCATGGAGCCAGCGTCGGCGCTCCGGTTCCTGCGGACCAGCACGAAGGGATCACGATCCGGGCCCGGGTGCCACCACGCGGTCGGTCCAGGCGCCGACCGACCGGTCGGCGAGCCCGCCGGGTCCCCACGAGGTCCACGAGTCGACCCCGGGCGAGCTCCGGGAGATCGACATCGCCACGGTCCGCCAGTTCCACCCCGAGGCCACCGATGAGGAGGCGCTCGCCTGCAGCGCCGCTGTCGAGGCGAACGGACCGCTCGGCCTCGCCTCGTACGAGCACCGCGATGTGCACGCCTGCTCACAGGTCGGCCCTGGCCTGCCCTGCTCCTTGACCGTGCGCCTGGAGGGCGGACCCGAGGCGCTCGTCCTCATCGAGGCTGGAGGACTGCCGTGGGTGAGGGTGGACACCTGGGCGGGGTGCTCCTCCGACGACGTCTCAGCGATCGTCGCCGCTGCCTCCGGTCCGTTCAGGGCTGCGATGGACGGTCCCGTGGAGTCCTCGAGCTCGGGCTACGACTGGGCCACGGACACGGTGGCCGTCAACCTGCAGCCGCGGCCGGGGGTGCGGTTCGCCGACGTGGTGGCCGGCGCTGGCTGTCGTGGCGACACCTGACGTGGTGGACGTGGACGGTCGAGCTGCACGCACCCCGGTGGTCTGCGTCGAGGGCGGTGTCTCCACCGGCGACGTCGGTCGAGGTCCACCCCGGGCCCGGCGACGAGGCGTGCCTCCCGTCTGCTGATGACCGCCTCGGGCGGCGAGCTGCCCTCCACCTGTGTGGTCGACGCGTCAGCTGAAGAACGTCGAGAAGCGCGCGGCTGAGCGCTCCACGTGCTCGCGCATGGCCGCCGCAGCGGCGGCGGGGTCTCCCGCGGCCACGGCGTCGACCACGGCGCGGTGCTCGGCGAGCGCCTCGGTGAGCACCCGCCGTCCGCTGCTCAGGCGGAACAGCTTGAGGTGGGTGTGGAGCCTGCCCAGGGCCTCGCGCAGCAGCGCGCTGCCGGCGGCTTCGGCGACGGCGTCGTGGAAGCGCGCGTCGAGGCTGGCGAACGCGGCGTAGTCCTGCGTGCCGTCGGGGCCGGACTCCTGCGCCTCCATGGCGGCGGCCAGCTCGCGCAGCGCGTCGAGCTGCTCGGGGCTGCCGCGCTCGGCGGCGTGCTGCGCGGCCACCGGTTCCAGCAGCAGGCGCAGCTCCACGAGGTCGTCGAAGGAGCGGCGGTCGAGCTCGGGGGCCACGCGGTAGCCGGCGAGGTGGTGGCGCACCACCACCCCGCCGGCCTCCATGCGCGTCAGCGCCTCGCGGATGGGCGTCTGGGAGACGCCGAGCTCGCGCGAGAGCGCGTCCACGGTGATGCGGTCACCGGGGGCCAGCTGGTGGGAGAGCAGGCGCGAGACGAGCTGGTCGTAGACCTCGTCACCGAGGCGCACGCGCGGTAGCGGACTGGGCACAGCGACCTCCCGACCGCGGCACGGGTTCGGCCGCTCTCACTTCACGGTCTCGTCCAGGGCCCACCCCAGCGACTGGTAGTAGCCGCGGCGGATGGCCTTGTCGTTCTCGAGCTCCTGGCGACCGTAGCGGGCCACCTCCTCGGCCCGCTCGACCGGGACGACGATCACCCCGTCGCCGTCGGCCACCACCACGTCGCCGGGCCTGACGACGACGTCGCCCAGCGCCACGGGCTGCCCGGCCTCCGCGAACTCGATCCGGCCCTGCGTCATCGACTGCGAGCGGTGGCGGGCGAAGACGGGGATGCCCTGGGCGGTCACCTCGTCGACGTCGCGGACCCCGCCGGAGGTCACCACGCCGACGGCGCCGAGCACGTGCCAGCCGAGGGAGTTGTTGGAGCCGACCTCGCCGACGCCGAGGTCGGCCCCCTCGATGACGACGACGTCACCGGGTCGCAGGCCGTCCCGCCAGGCCTTGGAGGTGTTGACCTCGCCGTACCAGTACTCGTGCGCCCAGGCGGTGTACTCCTCCGGCGAGATGCCGTGGGGGACCACCTTGTCGCTGGGGCGGGTGCGCACGGTGAAGGCGCGCCCGCACAGCCGCATGCCGGGGGCGACGGGGGTGATGTCCCTGCTCACCGAGCCGCGGTGGGGCAGGCCCACCCAGTCCATGCCGTCGCGCACGTCGGCCACGCGGAGTCCGTCGAAGAGGGCCAGCACGTCGTCGTGGGTCTCGTCCATCGACAGACCGTATCGGATCCGATCGGATCCGCGGAAGCCCTTGACGGTGTCGTCGCCGGCGTGCCAGTGTCGAGCCACATCAGATCCGATCGGATCTGGAGACCGGTGCTGAGAGCTCCGGGACGACGGCGAAGGAGCTGGTCGATCATGGGGGACACGCCGCTGGGGGGACTGCTGCGCAGCCCCCGCGAGGTCCTCTTCGGGGCCGGCACCCGCGCGTCCGTCCCCGCCGCCACCGCCCGGCTCGGGCGCCGCGCCCTCGTGGTCACCGACCCCCGCCTCGCCGCCGACCCGGCCGCGGCTGAGCTGGTCGACGGGCTGCGGGCCGCCGGCCTCGACGTCGCCGTCCACGACACCGCCGCCCCCGAGCTGCCCGTCGAGGACGCCGCAGCGCTCGCCGAGCAGGCCCGCCGCCACGGCACCGACGTGCTCGTCGGGTTCGGGGGAGGCAGCTGCCTCGACCTCGCCAAGCTCGCCGCAGTGCTGCTCGCCCACGGGGGCCGCCCGCAGGACTACTACGGCGAGGACCAGGTCCCCGGACCGGTCGCGCCCGTCGTCGCCGTCCCCACCACCGCCGGCACCGGCTCGGAGGCCACGCCGGTCGCCGTCGTCACCGACGCCGAGCGCGCCACCAAGGTCGGGGTCTCCAGCCGCCACCTCGTGCCGCACACCGCCGTGGTCGACCCCGAGCTCGCGCTCACCTGCCCGCCGTCGGTCACCGCCGCCGCCGGAGCCGACGCCCTGTCGCACTGCGTGGAGGCGTTCACCGCCGTCCGCCGCGACGCCGGCGAGATGAGCGGCAGCCGCGTGTTCGTGGGCCGCGGGGCCCTCACCGACCACTGGGCGCTGCTCGGCGTCCGCAGCGCCGCGCAGCACCTGCGCGGCGCCGTCGAGCACGGCGACGACCTCGAGGCCCGCACCGGCATGGCCCTGGCGGCCCTCGCGGGGGGCCTGGCCTTCGGGACGGCGGGGACGGCGGCCGCGCACGCCCTGCAGTACCCGCTCGGCGCGCTGACGCACACGCCGCACGGCGTGGGCGTCGGGCTGCTGCTGCCGTACGTCATGGCGTTCACCGCGCCCGTCGTCGGCGACCGGATGGCCGAGCTGGCCGACGCCCTCGGCGTCCCCGCCGACCGGCGGACCGGACCCGACCACGGCACCGCGGTCGCCGTCGCCGACCTGCTCTCCAGCGCCGGCATCCCGCGGACCCTCGCCGAGCTGGGCGTCGACGACGCCGACCTGCCCGCCCTGGCGACGGCGTCGCTCAGCGCGCGGCGCCTGGTGGAGAACAGCCCCCGCCCGTTCGACGAGCCCGCCGCGCTCGCGCTGCTGCGCGCCGCGCACGCCGGTGACCTCACCGCGGGAGGAGCTGCCTGATGGGCGCTCACCTGGACGTCCTCGACCCCGCCACCGACGAGGTCATCGGCAGCGTCCCCGACCTCGGACCCGCCGACGCCCTCGACGCCGCCGACGCCGCCGCCCGCGTCCAGCCGGCCTGGGCGGCCGCCGCCCCGCGCGAGCGCTCCGCCGTCCTCGTGCGCGCCTTCGAGCTCATGACCGCGCGCGCCGAGGAGGTGGCGCAGCTCATCAGCCTGGAGAACGGCAAGGCGCTGCACGACGCGCGCGCCGAGGTCACCTACGCCGCGGAGTTCCTGCGCTGGTACGCCGAGGAGGGCGTCCGCGTGCCCGGACGGCTGGGACGCGCACCCGGCGGCGGCAACCGCATCCTCGTGAGCCACCGGCCGATCGGCGTCGCGGCGCTCGTCACGCCGTGGAACTTCCCCGCCGCGATGGTCACGCGCAAGGTCGGCCCCGCGCTGGCCGCCGGGTGCACCGCCGTCCTCAAACCCGCCGAGCAGACCCCGCTCACCGCGCTGCTCCTCGCCGACCTCCTGCGCGAGGCCGGCCTGCCGGACGGCGCCCTCGGCGTGGTCACCACCTCCCGCGCCGCACCCGTCGTCGACGCCCTCCTCGCCCACCCCGCGGTGCGGATGCTGTCCTTCACCGGCTCCACCGAGGTCGGCAAGCTGCTGCTGCGCCGCAGCGCCGACCGCGTGCTGCGCACCGCCATGGAGCTCGGCGGCAACGCGCCGTTCCTCGTGCTCGAGGGCAGCGACGTCGACGCCGCGCTCGACGGCGCGATGGTCGCCAAGATGCGCGGCGGCGGGCAGGCGTGCACCGCCGCCAACCGCTTCTACGTGCACCGCAGCCTCGCCGACGCCTTCTCCACCGGGCTCGCCGAGCGCATGGGCGCCGTGGTGGTCGGCCGGGGCAGCGACCCCGCCACCGGCTGCGGCCCCCTGGTCGACACCGCCGCCGTCGACAAGGCCGCCCGGCTCGTCGACGACGCCCGCGCCCGCGGCGCCCGCCTCCTGCTCGGCGGCCAGCGCCCCGACGGCCCCGGCTGCTTCTACCCGCCCACCGTGCTCACCGACGTGCCCGACGGCGCGGCCGTGCTGGCCGAGGAGGTCTTCGCGCCGGTCGCGCCCGTGGTCGTCGTCGACGACGACGAGCAGGCCGTCGCGCTGGCCAACGACACCGAGCACGGTCTCGTCGCCTACGTCTACGCCGGGGAGCTCGGGCGCGCGCTGCGCGTGGCCGAGCGCCTGGAGGCGGGGATGGTCGCCGTCAACCGCGGGCTGGTCTCCGACCCGGCCGCACCGTTCGGCGGCACCAAGGAGAGCGGGCTGGGGAGGGAGGGGAGCGCCGAAGGCCTCCTGGAGTACCTCGAGACGACCTACACCGCCGTCGACTGGTGACGGCGCGTCGCCGACTGACGGACCGACAGACCGACCGATCACATCGAAGAGGAGTGACGTGGCTGACGAGATCGCCCAGCTGTTCGAGGGCCTGCGCGTGGCGGACGTGCGCGACGGGCTCGACTGGATCGGCATGCCCAACAAGGGCAGCGTCGACAGGTCGATCATGCCGATCGCCGAGGGGATGAGGTTCTGCGGTCCGGCGTTCACCGTGCGCTCCCGCGTCACGCAGAAGCAGGTGCCGCAGATCACCGGTGACGAGTACACCGAGTGGGCGCGGAACTACTGGTACAAGGAGGTCCAGATCCAGCCGTGGGACTCCGAGCTGCAGCAGGGCGACATCGTCGTGCTGGAGTCGCCCGACGCCGCGTGCGGCGAGATCGGCTCGTACAACTCCCTCGACATGCATACCAAGGGCGCCGCCGCCGTGGTGACCTCCGGCGGCGCGCGAGACCGCGACGAGTGCATCGCCCAGGGCGTGCCGGTCTTCGCCCGGTGGCGCAACCAGGCCATGACGCAGGGCCGCGTGGAGTACGAGACGTACGGCGTGCCCGTGACCATCGGCAACGTGCAGATCAAGCCCGGCGACATCGTCGTGGGGGACGGCGACGGCGTGGTGGCGGTGCCCCGCGAGCACGCCGAGCTGGTGGCCAAGTACGCGCGGCAGGAGAACGAGAACGACAAGAAGGGCCGCGCCGCGCTGTACGCCCGGCTCGGCTGGGAGCTCGACGAGAGCACCCGCTGACGCCGATGTCCACCGAGGGCGGGGCGGGGGCGGTGCTGCTGGAGCGCAAGGGAGGGCTGGCGCGACTGGTCATCTCCAACCCGGCAGCACGAGGAGCGTTCACCGAGGCGATGTACGCCCAGCTGCGCGACCACTGCCTCGCCCTGCGCCAGGACGCGTCCGTCCGCCTGGTCAGCGTGACCGGGCGCGACGGCGCGTTCGCCGCCGGCACCGACGTCGCCGACCTGGTCGAGATCCGCACGGGGGAGGACGGCGTCGCGTACGAGCGGCACGTCGTCGAGGTGCTCGACGCCGTCCGCGCCCTGCGGGTCCCGGTGCTGGCCCTCGTCGACGGCCCGGCCGTCGGCGGGGGCCTCGCCGTGGTCGCGTGCTGCGACGTGGTCGTGGCCACACCGGCGTCGCGGTTCGGGGCGCCGGTGGCGCGCACGCTCGGCAACTGCGTCTCACCGGGCACGACCGCGCGGCTGCGCGCGTCCCTGGGACGGGCGCTGACGAGCGAGCTGCTGCTCACCGGTCGGCTCGCGACCGCGGAGGAGGTGCGGGCAGCGGGGCTCGTGTCGCGGGTCGTCGAGCCCTCCGAGCTGGTGGCGGTGGAGGCGGAGCTGCTCGCGGCGGTGTCGCGGTGCGCGCCGCACGCCGTGGCGGCGGCCAAGGAGATCGGGGCTCGCCTCGACGACGCCGCCGTGGTCGGCGCGGGCGGCTGGCCCGTGGACGCCGACGACGTCTACGCCGCCGTCTACTCCCACCCCGACTTCCACGAGGGCGTCGCGGCGTTCCTCGAGCACCGCCGCCCCCGCTGGTCGACCCCCTGACCCCGCGGGTGCGGCAGGGTGGGCGGATGGCTGCACCGGACCTGCGCACCGTCGAGCTGCACCTGCCCGGGCTGCGGGTGCTCGAGCACGAGCTCGACGTGCCCCTCGACCACTCAGCGCCCCACGGTCCCGCCGCCGCGTCGCTCACGCTGTTCGCCCGCGAGGTGTCCGCCGCCGGCGACGGCCCCGACAAGCCGGCGCTGCTGTTCCTCCAGGGCGGCCCCGGCCAGGAGGCCACCCGCCCGGCCGGCGCCCCCCTGACCAGCGGCTGGATGGTCCGGGCGCTGCGCGACTTCCGCCTCGTGCTGCTCGACCAGCGCGGCACCGGCCGCTCCACGCCCGTCGGCGACCTGTCCGGCCTGACGCCGCAGCAGCAGGCCGACCACCTGGCGCTCTTCCGCGCCGACAGCATCGTCAGCGACGCCGAGCTGCTCCGCGAGGCCCTCGGCCTGGACCGCTGGAGCCTGCTCGGGCAGAGCTTCGGGGGGTTCTGCGCCCTCACCTACCTCTCCCGCGCCCCGCAGTCGCTGCGGTCGGTGCACGTCACCGGCGGCCTGCCGGCCGTCGGGATGCACCCCGACGAGGTCTACGCCGCGACGTGGGCGCAGATGCGCGTGCTCTCCGCGAGGTACCACGAGCGGTACCCGCACGACCTCGAGCGGCTGCGCCAGCTGCACGCCCGCCTCACCACCGAGGAGACCAGGACGACGACGGGCGACCGCATCACGTCGCGCACGCTGCGCGCCGCCGGCCACGGCCTGGGGATGAGCGACGGCGCCGACGTGCTCCACGCGCTGCTCGAGCGGCCCGTCGGCTCCCCGGCGTTCCGCGCGGACGCCGCCGACCCGCTGGGCCTGGCCCGCAACCCGCTCTACCTGCTCGTGCACGAGGCCTGCTACGCCGACGGCGCCACCACGGCGTGGTCGGCCGAGCGCACCCGTCCCGACGACTTCCGCGACCCCGCCGAGGGCGGTGACCCGGCGCTGCTGTCCGGCGAGCACGTCGGCGACTGGTTGCTCGACCCCGAGCGCGGCGGCGTCGGCGCACTCGCGCCGGTCTCCGACGCGGCGCGGCTGCTCGCCGACCGGCAGTGGCCCCGCCTGTACGACCCGGCCGTCCTCGACGGCGTCGCCCGCGGGTCCGACGGCGTGCCGGTGGCCGCGGCCGTCTACCTCGACGACCCGTACGTGCTCGCCGCCCACTCCCGCGCCACGGCGTCGCTGCTCGGCGCTCGCACGTGGGTGACGGACGAGCTGCTCCACAACGGGCTGCGCGCCGACGGCGACCGCGTGCTGTCGCGCCTGTTCGACATGACCTCCGGGCGCCTCTGACCGCTCATGACCCAGCGTTGTGATGCGGAGGTGCACGATCGTCGCGGAGGGGGCTGACCTCCCCCTCCGCCACGGTCGTGCGGCTGAGCGCCAGGTGCGGCGCCCGGTCAGAGGGGAGCGCCCTCACGGGGGAGGTCGACGACCTGGTGCTGCTGCTCGAGCACCGGCTGGTCGTCGGGGAGCATCTCGTCGAAGACCCGGAGCCTGTCGAAGCGCAGCGCGTGCTCGCGGGCGCGCTGCTCCAGCTCCAGCCGCTCCACCTCGCCCATGTCGAGCACGGCCCTGTCGATCATCGCCGTGAGCCCGGCCACGTCGCCCGGCTCGATGATGAGCGCGGTGTCGCCGACCGCCTCGCCGGTGCCGCCCACGAGCGTGGTGATGACCGGCCCGCCCCCGGCGAGCATCTTCTCCGTCAGCGCGATGCCGAAGGTCTCCACGAACTCCGGCACCGGCTTGGTCGGCAGGGCGTAGGCCGCGCAGCCCCGCATGAGCAGCGGCTTCTCGGCGTCGGAGACGTCGGTGAGCAGGAGGATCCGCTCGTCGTCCCCCTCGACCTCCGCGATCTGCGCCCGCGCCGCCTCGACGGCGTTGCCGGCCCCCGCGATGACCAGCTTCTTCGTGGCCGAGGTGCGCGAGGCGCGGTAGGCGCTGATGAGGTCGTCCACGCCCTTGGCGCGGGTGATGCGCGACAGGAACAGCACGTACCCGTCGCGCTCCAGCCCGCGGGCCGCCAGCGCGGCGTCGACGGCGGCCGGGTCGAGGCCGAGGAAGGCCGAGGTGTCGATCGGCGGGTAGCTGATCCGCACCCGCTCGGTGAGCTCGGCGGCGAACCGGGTCCCGGTGAGGGCGTCGACCTGCTCGGCCCAGCGCACCACCTCCTCCTTGGTGAAGTCCGACACCGCGAGCAGGTCGTCGTTCTGGAGGTAGGTCGACAGCACCACCGCCGCGGCGCCCCACGCGCCGGTGCGCAGCGCGTTGGACACCACGTTGGTGATGTCGGAACCGACGGCCTTGGCCATCGTGCGCACGTCCGGGGCGAAGCCCGCCACGCGCGCCCCCGCCACCGCCTGCACGACGACGTCGGTGTGCGGCGTGAGGTACATCGACAGCACCACGGTGGGCACGCCCTCGGCCAGCAGCTCCACGAGGCGCCCGGCGAGCCCGGCGATGTAGCGGCCGTCCGGCACGCGGTTGTCGCCGATCGGGTCCGGGCGCTCCACGGTGATGCCGGGCGAGTACGGCAGCAGCGCGTCCAGCGGCTTCAGCGGCAGCCCCGCCGCCTGCAGGGCCTCCAGCGGCCAGGTGAGGATCCGGACATCGTCGAAGCCGCGCAGCAGCGCCGCCTCGGCGAGGTTGCGGGCCTCCCCGGAGTGGCCGCAGATGACCGGGTCGGCGCGGACCAGGATGACGAGACGGCGCTCGGGCTTGCTCATGCCGGTCATGAGGTCCTCCTCAGGTGTGGATGCTTCGGACGGGTGGAGCACCGGCCCCGGTGGGGCCAGGACGGTGGGACGGGCAGAGCCGTCGCAGGGAGAGCGGCCTCAGCGGGGCCGTGCGGCCGGCGAGGGCGGCCGCACGGCGCGCCCGTAGCCGTTCGGCTCGTCACCGAGGTGGAGCACCAGCCGTCCGCCGCGGTGCACCCGCGCCATCGACAGGTGCGGTCCGGGCAGCGGCTCGCCGTCGAGCGTCGCCGACAGCAGGTGCTGCGGTCTGGACGACGCGGCCGCCGACGCGGCCGGGGCGTCGGGGTCGAACCGATCGTCAGAGCTGATGGGCTGCTCGCGGTGACCGACCGCCTCCACGACCAGCTCGCCGTCGGGGACGGACAGCACGGCCCGCTCGAAGGAGGGCGCCGACAGCAGGAACAGGTCGAGCCCGGCCACCGGGAACAGGCCCAGGGAGGCCCACACGTACCAGGACGACAGGCCGCCGGAGTCGTCGTTGCCGGGCAGCCCGCCGCGGCCGGTCCCGAACTGGTGGGTGAGCGCCGCGTGCACCACCTGCGCGGTGCGGTCGGGCCGGCCCGCCCAGTGGTAGGCCCACGGGGCCTCCATGTCGGGCTCGTTGTTGAGGCCCTCGAACCGGTTGAGGGCGTAGCCCGCGGCCATCTCCGCGGCGTTCGGGCGCAGCCCGGGCTGGCGCACCGCCGGTGCCCCGAACCCGAAGAAGCTGTCGAGCATCCCCGTGAACGCCGCGTCGCCGCCGGCCAGCGCGATCCGGCCCGCCATGTCGTGGAGCAGCCGGAACGAGTAGTTCCACTTGCCGCCCTCGTAGAACTCCGAGTCGCGCAGCAGCCCGGTGCTCGCGTCGAAGGCGTTCACCCACCGCAGCGAGCGCGCCGCGAGGTCCTCCGCGAGGCGGTGGTCGCCCACGGCCCGCGCCACCTTCGCGGTGCAGTGGTGGGCGAAGGCCAGGTCGAGGGTGTGCGAGATCGGGTGCACCACGCCGTTGTCGATGAACATCTCGCCGTAGCCGCGGCGCAGGTCGTCGTCCATGTGCACCAGCGCCCACGACCAGTCGATCGGGGCGAGGTCCACCGCGTGCGCGTCGGCCAGGGCCGTGTGCGCCAGCGCGCTCGCCTGCCGGAAGAACCTGTCCGCGCCGCGGGCCATCCGGTAGCCGATGGGGAAGTTGCCCTCCTCCTCGCTGACCCTGATGAGCGACTCCAGCAGGTCCGCCGCCCGCCCGGGCGCGATCGCCGCGAGCAGCGGCACCTGGGTCTTGTAGATGTCCCACATCGTGGAGATGTCGAACGCGAAGGGGCCGTCCGAGGGCCAGAACGGGCTCTCGTCGTCGGCGATGCACGGCTTGATGAGCGAGTGGTAGGTCGCCGTCGCCATGACCGTGCGGCGCGCGGGGGTGCCGCCCTCCACCGCCACCCGGCCCACGTGGTCGGCCCAGCTGGCCCGGGTGCGCTCGCGGACGGCGTCGAAGACCGGCTCGCCCGGGGCGCCGGGCAGCCGCGAGGCCCGCTCGGCCTCGAGGTTGGCCCGGGCCTGCTCCACCCCGCGCAGCGAGAAGCCGATCCGCACCTCCACGGTCTGGCCCGCGCGGGCGGGACCCATGAAGAGCAGGCCGAACGGGCGCAGCGTGGTCTGGCGGATCCTGTCGAAGTCGAGCCGGGTGCCGCCCTCGATGAGCCGGCGGTCGTGCCAGAGCATCGGGCGCCACGGCGCGGAGTGCCGCGCGGGGCCCGACAGCCCCGGCACGTCGGTGTCGACCTCGAGGGCGAAGGAGAGCGGAACGCCCTCCACCACGATGGTGCCCTGCGCGCGGCCCTGGCCGAGGTTCTCGACCTGGGCCCGCAGGGGGACGGTCCGGCCGTGCTCGATGGCCAGGCCGCCGCAGGAGGCGTCGACGACGACGCGCGCCGAGCGGTGCGCGGGGAACGTGTACCGGTGGACCGCGGTCTTGGGCCCGACGGTCAGCTCGCAGCGGATGCCGGAGTCGAGCGTGGCGGCGTAGTAGCCGGCCTCGGCGACCTCCTCGGACAGGTCCCAGCTCTGCCCGAGGTCGTCCAGGGGCTGCACCATCGGCGTGACCCGCAGGTAGTTGTAGTACTTGCGGATGGCGCCGGTGCCCGACTGCTGGAAGTGCGTGAAGCCGGAGGCCTGCAGCGAGGCGAAGACCTCGCTGGGCAGCCCCTCGAGGCTCTTGTCGTACTGGCCGTACCCCGTGGGGTAGGCGCCGGAGTAGGCGCAGGCGCTGACCATGCCCAGCGGACTGGTCGCGCCGGGGTGGGTGTTGCCCACCTGCGGCTTGGGCCACCACCACGCAGCAGCCAGACCGCGTGGCGCCGGCAACCGGGTAGCCGCGGTCCCGACGAAGGGATCGATCTCGGTGAAGATGGCGAGAACCTAGCGGCACCGCGGGGTCGTCCGTGTGTCATCTGTGTGAACTGTGGACGGGCTCGCTCGTCAGTGCGCGCCGCCGTCGCGCAGGGTCAGGCTGATCTCGTCGGCGTCCACCACGTCGAGGGCGCGGGAGAGCGCCTCGGCGTCGAACGAGCCCTCGTCGCGGGCGTCCAGCAGCGCGTCGCGCTGGGCGCGCAGCTGCAGCAGCCGGGCCTGCCGCGGCGGGGTGCCGTCCGGCACCACGGCGGCGCGTCCCGCGTCGGCGACCAGCTGCACCAGCGCCGCCTGCTGCTCCGCCACCTCCGCCTCGCCGCGCGGGCGCGTGGACCCGACGGCCAGCACCACCCGGCGCAGCGTGAGGCCCTGCAGCAGCAGGGACCCGGCGGCCACCAGGTAGGCCACCAGCACCAGCAGCTCGCGCTGCGGGGCGTCCTCCGGGAGCGTCTGCGCCGCGGCCACCGTGACGGCGCCGCGCATGCCCGCCCAGACCACCACCACGCCCTCGCGCCACCCGAGGGGCTCGTCGAGCAGGTAGTCGAGGTCGGCCCGCACGCGCCGCAGCCGGGTGGTGATCCTCGAGACGGCCTCCTCGGTGACGGGGCGGCGCTGCGCCGCCCGCCACGCCCCCCTCAGACCGCCCCGCCGCAGGCCGCCCCGCACGCGCCCCGCGGGGCCGTCGAGGGCCCGGCGCGCGGTGATGGCGGCGGCCACCTCCGCCGGGGTGCGGTCCTCGAAGCGCCGCGCGACGGCGCTGAACCGCTCCCGCGCGAGCTGCCGGCGGTCGCGACGCCGGTGCGACAGCGCGAGCAGGCCCGCCACGAACAGCGCGCGGACCGCCAGGACGGCGGCGAGGGCGGCCGCGGCGACGAGGGCCGCGCGCCCCAGCCCGAGCTCCCCGACCCCGCCGGCCGTGTCGGGGTCGGCGGCCACCGCCTCGAGCACCGCCGGCAGCTCCAGCCCCATGAGCAGGAAGATGCCGCCCTCCAGCAGCAGCGACGCCGAGCGCCAGGTCTGGGAGTCCGACAGCCGTGCCCGCGGCGTGAGGACGCGGGGCGCGTGGTGGTTGGTCACCAGCCCCGCCACCACGGCCGCGACGAGCCCGGAGCCGCCCAGGTGCTCCACCGGCAGCGAGGCGGCGAAGGGCACCGCGAACGACACGAGCGTGCCGGCGGCGGGGTCGTCCAGCCGCCGGCGCACCACCAGGTCGAGGTGGCCCACCACGAGACCCACGACGACGGCGAGCGCCACCGCCCACGCGAAGTCCCCGACGGCCGAGCCGACCGACGGGTCGGTCGTGCCCAGCGCCGTCCCCGCGGCGGCGACGGCGACGGCGGTGCGCAGCAGCACCAGGGCCGTCGCGTCGTTGAGGAGCCCCTCGCCCTCCAGCAGGGCCACCGCCCGCGGGGAGGCGCCCAGCCCCTTGACGATCGACGTCGCCACCGCGTCCGTGGGGGACACGACGGCCCCGAGGGCCACGCCCCACCAGAAGCCCACGCCGAGCAGCCAGCTGAGCAGAGCGCCCACGGAGACGGCGCTGAGGAGGACGAGGGCCACCGAGAGCCCGCTGATGGCGGAGGCGTCGCGCCGGAAGCCCATCGCGGGCAGCTGGACGGCCGCCGCGTACAGCAGCGGCGGGAGGATCCCCGAGAGCACCAGCTCGGGCTCCACCTGGACCGCCGGGACCCCCGGCAGCGCCGCGACCGCCGCGCCCAGCGCCACCAGCAGCAGGGGTGAGGCCACGCGCAGCCGCTCGGACAGGGCGGCGGACAGGCCCACCACCAGCAGCAGGAGCAGCAGGACGAGCTCGGGCGGGACCGGCAGCGTCACGAGCACGGCACTCCCACGAGCACAGCACCCTAGGCGCGCCACGCCGCGCACGCCTCGCTGACCACGGCCGATCACGCCGCCCACCTGGGAAGACGATCACCAGCGCGCTCCTCCCAGGGTTCGCTGGGAGGATCTCGCGTGTGACCGCGCTCCTCGACGACCCGCCCCTGCCGCGGGCCGCCACCGGCCGCAGCCGCCGCGACCTCCGCTCGCGGTGGCTCCCGGTGCTCCTCCCCGCCCTGCTGGCCGCCGCGCTGACCGCCTTCCGCTACGACGCCAAGCCGTTCTGGCGCGACGAGGTCTACACGCTGAGCACCGCCGGCCGCGGCGTCGGCGACATGATGGGCCTGCTGTCCGAGCGCGACGCCGGCCTGGTCGGCTACTACCTGCTGATGCACCCGTGGCTCGCGGTCAGCGAGGCCTCGTGGTGGATCCGCCTGCCGGGCGCGGTGGCCACCGTCGTCCTCGTGGCGCTCACGGCGGTGCTGGCCCGGCGGTTCGCCGGGCCCTGGGGGGCGCTGGTGGCGGGCGCGGTCACCGCTCTGGCACCGGCGGTGTACCTGCACGGCCAGGAGGCCCGCCCGTACCCGATGGCCCTCGCCTGCGTGGTGCTGACCGTGCTGCTCCTGCTGCGGTCGACCCACCGACCGCGCGCGTGGCTGTGGCCGGCGCTCGCGGCGGTGGCGCTGCTCGCGGTGCTCCTGCACCCGCTGGTGACCCTGCCGTCCGTGGGCGCCGCCTTCTTCGCCGTCTGGCTGCGGCCCGGGCGGGCCCGCCGCTGGGCGCTCGTGGCGAGCGCGCTGCCCGCGGGGCTGGTGGGCGTCGGCCTCGTGGCCGCCGGGTCGCTGCAGGCCGCCGAGCGCCCCCCGGCGCCTGCCACGCTGCCGGAGTTCTTCACCTTCTGGCGCCTCGCCAGCGACGTCCCGCAGCTGGGCTGGCCCGTGCTCGCCCTGGCGGTGGTCGGGGCCGTGCTGGTGCTCCGTCGCCGCACGCGGCACGCCCTCGTCCTGGTGCTGTGGGCGCCGATGCCCGTGCTGGCCATCACCACGCTCGGGCTCATGGGCGGCTACTTCAACCAGCGCTACGCCAGCGCCGCCCTGCCCGCCATCGCCGTGCTGGCGGCCGTGGCGCTGACCGCGCTGCCCGCCGGCGCCCGCCGGCTCGCCCGCGGGCGCCGCTGGGCGGGCTGGGTCGCGTCCGCCGCCGTCGTCGCCCTCCTGGCCTGCCTCGTGCCGGCCGGGGTGCACTTCCGGCAGGCCCGCGCCGGCTTCGACGACCCGGCCGGCGCTGCCGAGCAGATCGCCGCGCAGGCGCAGCCCGGCGACGCTGTGGTCTACGTCGGCAACGTCGTGAGGCCCATGGTGGAGGCGTACTACCCGCCGGGCCTGGCCGGCAGCGACCGCCTGGCGGACCCGCTGCTCGTGGCCTCCCCGGAGGACAGCGACACCCTCGGGGGGCTCGAGATCCGCCGCGTCGGCGACAAGGTCGACGCCCTGGCGCCGCACCCGCGGGTGTGGCTGGTCGGCTCGGTGGCCACGGCCACCGACGACCTGGGCCGCACCACCGGCAACGCGCGGGCCGTGATGGACGGGCGGCGGCTGGTCTCCAGCACCGACCACAACTGGCTGCGGGTGGAGCTGTGGGAGACGCCCACCCCCGACACCACCGGTGCTCTCGCGTCGCAGGAGCCTCCGGGCGTGGCGCAGTGAACGAGCCGTACTCTTCTGCGATGCCCTCCAGCGACCACCCGGCCGCTCGGCCCGCGACCTCGGCCGGGTCCTCGCCGGCGCCCGCCGAGCAGCGGCGCTACAACGCCAGCTACGACGAGCAGCCCGAGGCCTACGAGTCCCTGCGCGCCGAGGGGCACATGACCCGGCGCCGGGTCGAGTACTTCGAGGACGTGCTGCGCCGCGTGCCGGGCACCGTGCTCGAGGTGGGCTCCGGCACCGGCACCCTCCTGCGCCGCCTGGCCGGCAACCACCCCGACCGCCGGTTCACCGGGGTGGAGCCGCTGCCCAACTACGTCGACTTCGCCAACGGCCGGTCCAAGGACCTCGGCCTGGAGAACGTCGTCTTCGAGGTCGGCACCGGCGAGGCGCTGCCCGCGAGCGTGGCCGACTCCTCGGTGGACCTGCTCATCAGCGTCGACGCTCTGCACCACGTGGACGACCTCGACGCCGTCATCGCCGAGGCCTCCCGGGCGGCCGCGCCCGGCGCCCGCTGGCGGGCGATGGAGCCCAACCGACTGCACCCCTACGTCTACCTGTGGCACACCGTGACCGCGGGGGAGCGCACGTTCGACGCGGGTGACTTCGTGCGCCGCGCGCGCGCCGCGGGGTGGCGCCTGGTCGGCAAGGACCGCCTCTACATCTTCCCCAGCACCGTCCAGCAGGTGCCGCCGTGGGCCGAGCGCCTCGAGCGCCGCCTGGAGAAGGTGCCCTTCCTGTCCGGGGGGCTCGCGCTCGACCTCGTCAAGGACTGACCTCGCCTCCCAGGCGCCGTCAGAGGTCCGTGTACTTCGCAGCGCTGCCGCGGGCCAGGTGCACCGGGTACTTCTCGGCGTTGGCCGCCAGCTTGTCGGTGAAGGCGCGCTCGACGTCCACCCCCAGGGAGTCGGCGAGCAGCAGCAGGTAGGCCAACACGTCGGAGACCTCCTCCCCGGCGCGCTGGCGCAGCCGCTCCGCGTCGTCACCGGAGGCGGTGGCGATCTGGGCCGCCTCGGCGTCGGTGAGCCACTGCAGCAGCTCGGCCACCTCGCCGACCTCCCCGACCAGCGCCAGCGCCAGGTTGCGCGGGGTGTTGAACCGCTGCCACTCCCGCTCTGCGGAGAAGTCGCGCAGCAGCTGCTGCAGCTCGCTCACGTGCACGTCGCCATCATCTGCCGTCACCGACCGTCATGGTCGGGGCCCGGCTCAGAAGCCGCCCCGGTCGCACACCGGTCCGCGCAGGGACCCCTCGCACTCCACCACCCGCGCCGCCCAGCGGACGGTGCCGGGCGGGCCGGGCGCGTCGACGTCCACCCGCACCGGGCCACCGTCGCCGGTGAACCGCCGGAAGGCGGGCGTGGTCGAGCAGTCGAGGCGCTCCGCGTCGCCGTCCACCGCCAGCGCCGCGGTCGGGTCCGCGGCCAGACCGCCGGCGTCGGGCGCGCCCACGCACGCCAGCACCACGGCGTAGGTGGCGCCGTCCTGCGTGAGGAACACCGGCAGGCGCCCGTCGGTGGTGCCGGTCTGCACCGGCACCACGGGCCGGGCCGTGACGGACGCGACGGCGTCGGAGGCCACCCGCTGCGCGGTCCGCTCGTCCACCCAGAGCCCCGCGGCCAGCCGCACGTACCCCTGCCGGGCCAGGCCGTCGGTGTCGAGCCCGTCCGGCACGAGGGTCGCGGCCACCCCGTCGCCGTCCGGCAGCGCGACCCCGCGGGTGGCGGCCTCGGTGGTGCTCACGCACTTCCCGCCGAGGCGGACCGGCTGCCCGGGGGGCCGCACCACCAGGCACACACCGCCGCCGCTGTCCTCGGCCACCCAGAACAGCAGGTCGGTCGTCGCCGCGACCAGGTGCGCCGTGCCGGGCACCACCCCCAGCCCCGCCCGCGCCTGCTGCTCGGGGAACCCGTCGCCGGCACCGGCGGCCTGGCCGGTCTCGAGCACCGGGAACAGCTCGGCGGCCGTGGCCGACCCGTCCAGCGGCGGGCCCTGCTCCTGCCGCACCCAGGCCTGGCGCGCCACCCCCGCCGCGAGGAGGACGACGACGGCGACGCCGGCCGCGAGGAGCCGCCGGCGTCGCCGCCGCGCGCTGGCCCGGCGAGGGACGACGGGGCGCGGGCCGGGCGGTTCCGGCTGGTCGGCCTCGTCGAGGTCGGCGTCGAGGTCGACGTCGAGCTCCTCGACGCCGTCCCGGGGGCCCACCACGCCCGCCATCCTCACCCCGCGGCGCGCGCACTGCCCTCCGGCGAGGAGCCTGTAACGCTCGTGGACGTGCCGGACAGTCCAGGGGTGTGACCGAAGAGGAGTTCGGCGGTCTCTTCGCCGACCACTACGGCGCGGTGCTCGGCTACGGCCTGCGCCGCGTCGACGCGGCGACCGCGCACGACGTGGCCGCCGAGGTGTTCGTCGTCGCCTGGAGACGCCTGGGCGCCGTGCCCGAGCATCCGCGGAGCTGGCTGCTCGCCGTCGCTCGCCGCGTGCTGGCGAACGAGCTGCGGCGGCGCCAGCGGCTGGACCGGCTGCACCAGCGCCTGGCCGAGACGCACGGCGACGTCCCACCCGTCGTGGTGGGCGAACCGGCGGACGAGCGGCTGGCGCAGGCGCTGGCACGGTTGCGCCCGTCCGACCAGGAGGTCCTCCGCCTCGTCGGCTGGGAGGAGCTCGACGCCGGGGAGGCCGCGGAGGTGCTCGGCTGCTCGCGCGCGGCGTTCCGGGTGCGGCTCCACCGGGCTCGCCGCCGACTCGAGGAGCAGCTGCGAGAACTCGGGCCGGAGGCGACCGGTCCTGGCCGTCCTCTCGTCGACCCCGTCCTCACGCCGCAGCAGACCGCGCCAGCCCAGCAGAGGAGCCCCCGATGAGCACGGCCGCCGCCACCCTCCTCCAGGCCCGGGACCTGGTGCGCCACAGCAACCCCGTGCCGCACGCCGCCCTGCGCGACGCCAGTGCCTCGCCCGCAGCGCAGGCCCTGCTGCGGGACATCACCTCCGGCCAGCGGGGTCCCCTCCTCACCGCCGCGGCCCTCGCGCCGGCCCCAGCCCGGCAGGCCGGGCCCGGGCGGCGCTGGGTGCTCGCCGGCGCCGCCGTCGCGGGGCTGACGGCGGCAGGGGTGCTCGTGCGGCTGCCGGGCAGCGGTACCGCGGTCGCCGAAGTGCCACCGGTGCTGCCCTACGCCCTGCCGCAGGGGCAGCCGGCGGGTCCGGTCCTGGAGCGCATCGCCGCCGCAGCGGAAGCCCTGCCCGCCTCGAAGCGGAGGCGCTACGCGTACGTCCGCACGGACGGCTGGTACCTCAGCACCGCGGTCGCGGGGGGAGCGTCGACGTCTGCGCTGGCCTCGACCCAGTCCGAGACGTGGACGGCGGCCGACGGGCGCGGGCGGTCCCGGCAGGTCCGAGGACCTGTCGAGGTCGGCATTGTCGGCAGCCGGGAGACCCTCGACGCAGTGCTCGGCCCTCCGGACGGTGGTGGCGACGGCGTCAGCGAGCGGGTCTTCGGCGAGGACGGTCTCACGCTCTTCCCGCCGGTCGACGTCGCGACGCTGCCCTGGGCAGACCCGCAGGCCTGGGCCGATGCCGTGCACCGGCACCATGGCACAGGCATCCCCGTGCCCGTTGACGTGGTCGAAGGGGTGCCGGCGCTCTTCGGCGAACAGCCGCTCCAGCCCGCCGACAGGGCCCGCACCTGGCGCCTGGTCGCCTCCCTGCCCGGCGTGGCGGACCGCGGTCCGACCACCGACCGGCTCGGGCGGCCCGGCCGGGCCATCACGCTCGACGACGACGGCAGCGCCCACGGCCTGCCCGTGCAGCACCTGCTCGTCGTCGACGAGGTGACGGGGCAGCTGCTCGAGGCCGACCAGGTGCTCACCACCGACGCCGGGGAGCTGGGCCTCACCCTGCCCGCGGTGCAGGAGATCACGGTGGTCGTGTCCGCAGGCTGGGTGGACGACGACGAGCAGCGTCCGGCTGCCACCTCGTGAGGGCGCTCGGGGAGGCCCTCACCCCCAGCGCCGACGCCGCTGTCCTTGCCGCTGTCCTTCCACCCGAGGCGAGAGGGGCGAGCGTGCGCACCGCCGTCGCCGTCGGGCTGGTCGCGGGGGTGGTGAGCTTCGCCGTCCACGACGCCCTGCCCGCGCTGTGGGACCGGCTCGGCGACTCCGCCGCCCTGTGGTGCCTGCTCACCTGGTGGGTCGGGCAGCGCGTGCGGCCGCTGTCCCTGCTGTGGGCGGGGCTCGTGGGGCTGGTCACCCAGCTGTGCCTGCTCGTCGGCTTCTACGGGTCCCTCGTGGTGCTGGCCGGACGGGGTGACGACCCGCTCCGCGTGCTGCAGTGGATGGGGCTGGCCCTGCTCGCCGGGCCGGCGTTCGGAGCGCTCGGCGCGCTCCGGTGGAGCCGCGGCTGGCCGTCCTCAGCGTCCTCCGCGCTGGTCGGGGCGGCCGTCGCCCTGGAGCTGCTGCTCGGCGTCGTCCCGCTGCTGGTGGGTGCGCTGCGCCCGCCGGAGCCGTAAGTCCAGTGGATCCTGCCGACGGGGGATGACCTCTGGTGGTGCGCTGGCGCGGCGGCGCTGGGGTCGGGGGTCGCTGCCCTCGGAGCACCGCGTGGTCGGCGGGTCCGGTCCACGATGCTGGCCGTCGTCGTCGTGGTGGTCTGCGTGTCGTCGCTGGCGGTCCGGGTGGCGGCGTCGATGGGCATCTGGAGGTGACGTCCCGCCCGACGCATCGAGACGAGTGCCGACGGGTCGAGGTGGCTCGGGCTGCTGGTGCCTGGCGGAGGTGGCGCCAGGGCGCGTGATCGTCAGCGGTGAGGGCGCCCGGAGCGCCGCCGCGCGGGTGGCGGAGTGCGACCATCGGGCGATGAGCGACGAGCAGGCCCGCGACGCGACCGGCGACGACGGCGCGCGGGCGCGGACCGCGCGGTACGGGGCGCTGCCCCAGAGCCCGGACCCGAGCACGTGGACCACCGACCAGCCCGTCGAGCACGGCCCTGACCCGTCACCGGACCGCTTCGAGGAGCTCCGCAGGAACCTGCTGCTCGGCGGGGCCTGAGCGCAGCGCGGCCGGTGCTCGGGCGGCGGGTCAGCCGCAGGCCAGCGCCACCTGCCGCGCCGCCCACGCGGCGACGAGCCCGCCGCTGGAGGACAGCGGCTGCCCTGAGCCGTCGCCGTTGGCGGGCACCAGGTCCACGCGCACGTCCAGCCCGCCCTCCGAGGGGCTGCGGGCCGAGGAGCACCGCGGGTGCAGCGTGACCACTACCGGCAGGTCGCTGCGCGCATGCACGGTCGCGGGGAGGGCGACGTCGGTGGTCGCCCCCAGCCACGGGGTCGCGTCCAGCGCGACGGTGGTCTCCGCGGCGGTCTCGTTGCGGACCTCCATGACCACCGTCCCGTCGTCGCGGGGCGATGTAGAGACCGACAGGGAGCCGTTCGAGGCCGGGTCGCACGCGTAGGCGAGCTGCTGGCCGATGTCCCCCCACCCGAACCCGGAGTCGGCCACCAGGTAGCGGTGCCGCTGCGCCGACCGGGGGTCGTCCGCCACGGCCACGTCGAGGTCGAGCGAGAAGGCCGTCGCGGCCTGCGCGTCCTCAGGAGAGGAGTAGGAGGTCCTCACCGCCGGCGCCCGCGAGCAGTCGACCGCCGCCCGCAGCGTCAGGGTGTTGCTGCCGTCGGGGCCGACCGCCGTCGCCTCCTGAGGGCCGACCAGCTGCAGGAGCGGCTCGGACGTGCCGCGCACCGCCACGTGCACGCCCTCCTCACCGCTGTTCAGCACCTGCACCTGCACTCGGGTGAGCAGCCGGCCCTGCGCGTCGAACTCGGCGGGGTCACCGGTGAAGGCGGACACGACGCTCGCACCGCCCAGCTGCAGGGCGCCGAGCTGCTCGGCCCGCGCGAGGTCATCAGCCGCCGCCGCCCGGAACTGCCGGCCAGCGGCACCCACCACGACCAGTGCGAGCACCACGACCAGCGCCGGCAGGGTCCACCGCGACCCGAGCCAGCGCGGGCGCTCGCGGAGCTGCCGCGATCGGCCCAGCCGCCCGTCGTCGTCCTCATCGTCGTCGTCGTCGTGCTGGCCGCCGCGGGGGAGCGGCGCGTCCCAGGTCCCGTCGAGGTCGTCGTCGAGGTCGACGAGGTCGTCCTCGACGCGGTCCCGGGCCATCCGCTGACGGTAGGGCCTGCCCAGCGCCGCGCGGGCCAGCTCGGCCTCAGGCGGGTCAGCGGGTGGGGGTGGAGCCGCCCACGACGAGCGCCTCGGCGACCTGGTGCCCGGTGAGCCAGGCGGTGGTCGCGGTGCCCCACCCGGAGGGGCGCACCAGCAGCACCACCTGGCCGGCGGCGCCGGAGACGAGGGCGTCGGCCAGCCGGGCGTCGTCGCCGCTGGCCACGAGCACGCGCTTGGTCGCGACGCCCTTGGCCACCGCGTGGTCGGCCACCGCCGCAGCGGTGCCGTACCGGTCGTCGCCGGAGAGGCGCTGGTCGGCCCCGAGGGCCGTCGCGACGTCCGCCGGCACCGACGCCGCACCACCGACCACCACCACGGTCCGCCCGCTGACGGCGGCCGCCAGGGCGGTGGGCACCTCCGCGGCGCGCGGCGGAGCCAGCAGCACGGGGGCGCCGAGCGCGGCGGCGGTGCCGCCGACGGCGACGGCGTCGGCGAGCGACCCGCTGCCGCGGGCCACGTACGCGGTGGTGCTGCCCGCCAGCTCGGGGCGGGCGGCCACGGCCAGGGCGGTGGCGTACCTGTCGGCGCCCGCGACGCGCGCCACGGACAGGCCCAGGGCCTGCAGCTCGGACACGACCCTCGGGGAGACGCTGGCCTCCCCGCCGACCACCACCACGGACCTGATCGACGGCGTGGCGCGCAGCATCTCCGCCACCGCCGGGGAGAGGCCGCCGGAGGTGGTGAGCAGCAGCGGACCGCCGAGCTTCTTCGCGAGCGGCGCGGCGGGCACGCTGTCCACCAGCCGCTCCCCGGACACGAGCACCGCCGAGGTCGGCGCGCTGGCCACCTTCGCGGCCAGCGCGACGCCGGTGCGGTAGCGGTCATCGCCCTTGACCACGCTCGTGGGCACGGCAGCGCCGGTGGCGGACGGGCTGGCGGAGGGGGACGACGACGGCGACGGCGAGGGGGTGCCCGCCCAGGCGCCGGCGTAGTAGTCGCCGAAGACGACCGTGCCCCACATGCGGCCGGCCCTGTCGTAGGAGATGCCGTAGCCGACCGAGTCGAAGGCGCCGTTGTCGATGTTGGCGCGGTGCCCCGCCGAGCCCATCCACATCTGCTGCATCGCAGCGCCGGAGCCGGAGTTGTAGGCGATGTTCTCCGCGGCGCCGCGCCAGCCCGCGGGCATCGTCCTGCTGTAGTCGTAGGCGGGTTCGGACGTGGAGTGCACCAGAGCGGACCCGCCCGCGCCGCCGTCGGACCTGGCGGCCATCCGGTCGGACCACTTCTGGGCGACGGCGTCGAGGGCGGCCTCGCGGTGGAGCTGGTCCAGGCCCTTGGCGGTGCGCTCGGCCTCGGTGCCCTGCTGGACGGCGGCGATCGCCGCCTGCTGGGCGGCCACCTGGGAGGCGGAGACGTCGGCCAGCACCCCGGCGTGCGCCGGGCCGGCGGTGAGCACGGCGCCCGCCGCCACCGCGCACAGCGTCCCGGCGAGCACGAGCGCCGTGAGGCGCACCTGCGTCGTCGTCGGCGGCGAGGGCGTCGGGGTGGCCTGCACGCCCCGACGCTAGGCACCCGGTGGGGCGGGCGTGGTCGTTTTCGGAGGACCCGCGGGAGGCGCGGGGCGCGCTGCGAGCGATGATCGGACCTCCTGCTCGCCCGCACGTGGAGGTCAGCCCGTGTCCGTCGTCGTCATCAACGCCCTCGACGTCCCCGACGGCGCGGGAGCCGAGGTCGAGCGGCGCTTCGCCGCGCGCAAGCACGCCGTGGACGGCGCCGAGGGCTTCGAGGGCTTCCAGCTGCTGCGCCCGGTGGCGGGGGAGAGCCGGTACTTCGTGGTGACGCAGTGGGCCAGCCGGGAGGCGTTCGAGGCGTGGCGCGACGGCGGCGCCCGGGTCGCGCACAGCGACGGCGACGGCGGCCCCGCCCCGCGGCGTCCCGTGGCCACGGGGTCGACGCTGCTGGAGTTCGAGGTCGTCAAGCTGTGACGCACTGACGCTGCGGCACAGGGCCGGTCCGGGACCGACGCCTCCGGAGGCCGATCGGGCGAGAACGCGCCAGGAGTGGTCCACGGCGCGCTTCGACGGTCAAGGCGGCCCGAGCCGGCGCCGATGCCGAGGAGCCGGTCGAGCGCTCGGGCGGTCAGCAGCACGTGTGGAGGCACCATGACCGCCGTCGACCCCCTGGCAGACCTGGTCGTCCCTTCGGCGCTCGCCGCAGACGGTGCTGAGCTGCGGCGCCTCCTGAGGGAGCAGCGGCTCGTCAGCTGGTTCCAGCCGATCGTCGACCTGGCCACCGGCGCCGTCGTCGCCCACGAGGCGCTCGTCCGCGGCCCCGCCGACTCCCCCCTGCACCTGCCCGACGCGCTGTTCGGCACCGCCCGCCGCCACGGCCTGCTCCCCGCTCTCGACGCCGCCTGCCGCACCGCCGCCTTCCGCGGCGCCTCCGTGCACGGCCTCGTGGAGCCGCTGTCGCTGTTCGTCAACGTGGAGCCGGAGGTGCTCGACAGCGCCCCGCTCGACGTGCTCCTCGACATCGCCGCCAGCGCGCCGGGCCAGCTGCGCGTGGTCGTGGAGATCACCGAGAGGGCGCTGGCCAAGCGCCCCGCCGAGCTGCTGCGCACGGTCGAGCGCGTCCGCGAGGCGGGCTGGGCGGTCGCCCTCGACGACGTCGGCGCGGAGGAGCTGTCACTGGCGTTCATGCCGCTGCTGCGCCCCGACGTGGTCAAGCTCGACCTGCGCCTCGTGCAGGCCGCGCCCGGTCCCGACGTCGCCCAGGTGATGAACGCCGTCAACGCCTACGCCGAGGACTCCGGCGCCCTCGTGCTGGCCGAGGGCATCGAGCACACCGGGCACCTGCGCCTGGCGCAGGCGCTGGGCGCGCAGCTAGGCCAGGGGTGGATGTTCGGCAGGCCGCAGGCCGTGCCCGCCGACCACCTGCCCACCGGCGCGCTGCAGCTGCCGCGACCGCCCGCCTCCACCGGCTCCGACGCGCTGGCCTCCAGCCCCTTCTCCCTCCTGCCCGCCGGCGTCGAGCTGCGCCGCGCGCCCAAGGGCCTGCTGGTGGAGCTGAGCAAGCAGCTCGAGCGCGAGGCGCTGCGCCAGGGCAGCACCTGCGTGGTGGCCTCCACCTTCCAGGAGGCGCGCCACTTCACCCCCGCCACCACCGGGCGCTACCGGGACCTGGCCGAGCGCACCGCCTTCGTCTGCGCCCTCGGGGAGGACCTGCCCGCCGAGCCGATGCCCGGCGTCCGCGGCGCCCACCTCTCCCCGGAGGACCCGGTGCGCGGCGAGTGGGACGTCGTGGTGATCGCCCCGCACTTCAGCGCCGCCCTCCTGGCCCGCGACCTCGGCGACGACGGCCCCGACCCCGACCGCCGCTTCGAGTACGCCCTCACCTACGAGCGCTCCACCGTCGCCGCCGCCGGCCGGGCCCTCCTGGCGCGCGTCGCCGCCCAGGAGGAGACCCGCACACCCGCGGTGCCCGCCCCGGCGCCGGTGCCCGCGGAGGAGCGCGGCAGCGCGCAGGGCTCCTCCGGGACCGCCGGGCCCCTCGGGGGCCCGCTGCCCGGTGCGGCCGCAGACCCCGTGCCGGGAGCCGGGTCGAGCGGCGTGTCGGAGGGCGTGGTGGGAGCTGCCACCGGCGTCGTCCCCGACGCGCTCCTGCGCCGCGCGCTCGCGGCCTCCACCAGCGGCGTCTGCATCGCCGAGCTGCGGCGCCCCGACCAGCCGCTGGTCTACGTCAACCCCGCCTTCGAGCGGCTCACGGGCCTGCCGGCCGAGCAGGTGCTCGGCCGCAACTGCCGCTTCCTGCAGGGACCGGAGAGCGACCCGCGCGTGGTCGGCTCCATCCGCGCCGCCATCCGCGCCGGACGCGAGTGGAACGGCGTGCTCCTCAACCACCGCGGACCCGAGCGGGAGCCGTGGTGGAACGAGATCCACCTGTCCCCGGTCCGCGACGACGACGGCGTGCTCGTCCAGTACATCGGCGTGCAGACCGACGTCACCGAGCGCGTCCGCGCCCAGCGGGAGCTGGCCGCCGAGCGCGACCGGAGCACCGCGCACCTGGCGCGCATCGAGCAGCTGGCGTTCACCGACCCGCTCACCGGCCTGGACAACCGCCGCCGCTTCGAGACCCGCCTGGAGACGGCGCTGTGGGACGCCCGTGCCGGGGGGACCGCCCTCGCGGTGGTGCTGCTCGACCTCGACGGGTTCAAGGCCGTCAACGACACCCACGGGCACGCCGCCGGTGACGAGCTCCTCGTGGCGCTCGCGGACCGCCTGCGCCGGCGCCTGCGCCGCGGTGACCTCGTCTGCCGCCTCGGCGGGGACGAGTTCCTGCTGGCGCTGCCCGGGCTCGACCCGGCCTCGGCCGCCGAGCAGGCGGCCGCCGTGGTGGCGCAGGTCCGCCGTGACCTCGCCGAGCCGGTCCGCGTCGCCGCGGGTGACGTGGCCGTCGGCGTCAGCGCCGGTGTGGCGCTGCACCCCGCCGACGGTGACGCCGTCACCACCCTCGTGCACGTCGCCGACCAGCGGATGTTCGCCGAGAAGCGGGCCCACCGCCGCCGTTGACGTCGTGCTGGCGTCGTGCTGGCGCTCGCTGGCTCTCCTCGGGGCCGACCGTCAGCTGCTGGCACCCCGGGCCAGGGCGGCGGTCGCCCGCTGGAGGAACGCGAGCACCACGGCGCGCTCGCGCGGTTCCAGCGACCGGCTCACCGCGTCGAGCTGACCGATCGGCGCCGACCACGCGGCGTCGTTGACGGCCCAGGCGCCCTCGTCCAGCACGACGAGCGTGCGGCGGCCGTCGGTGGGGTGGGGCTGCCGGTGCACGAGCCCACCGGCGGCGAGCCGGTCCACGAGCACGGTGGTGGACGCCGTCCGGATGCCCAGCCGCTCCGACAGCTCGGCCACGCCCATCGGGCCGTGCCCCCGCAGCAGGTAGAGCGCGGTCACGTCCGTCGTGCCGAGCCCCTGCTGCCGCGCCACCCGTGCCAGGAGCTCGCGGCTGGCGTCGGAGAAGGCCTGCAGGGCCCGCGTCACGTCGTCGGGTTCGAAGTGCACGCCGCGGATCATATCGCTAGAATCTCTAGCGATAAGACGCTTCAGTGAAAGGGAGTCACCGTGGTACCAGGTCGCGTCTCGAAGGTCCTCGTCTCCGGGGCGAGCATCGCCGGCCCGGCCCTGGCGCACGGCCTGGCGCGCGCCGGCACGGACGTCACGGTGGTGGAGCGCGCACCCGAGCTGCGCGAGGGCGGCCACAACATCGACGTCCGCGGCGCCGGGCGCGAGGTGCTGCGGCGGATGGGCCTGGAGCAGCAGGTGCTGGAGCACACCACCGGCGAGGAGGGAACCCGCTTCCTCGACGAGCGCGGTCGGGTGCTCGGCTCCTTCCCCGCCTCGACGTCGCAGACCGGCGGGCCGACCGCCGAGGTGGAGGTCCTGCGCGGCCGCCTGAGCCGCCTGCTCGTCGACAGCTGCGCGGGGCTGCCCGGCTCCGTCGACTGGCGCTTCGGGGAGCAGGTCGCCGAGGTCCGGGACGGGGCCGAGCACGGCGACGACGGGGGCGTCGACGTCACCTTCGCCTCCGGTGCGCAGGAGCGCTTCGACGTCGTCGTCGTGGCGGAGGGGCTGCGCTCGCGCACGCGCCAGCGGGTGTTCGGGGGCGACCGGAGCTCTCACGTCAGGGAGCTCGGCGCGTACTGCGCGTACCTGACGGTGCCCCGTGAGTCCGGCGACGACAGGTACTGGACCTGGCAGGTGCTCGGCCGCGGCCGCAGCGCCCACCTGCGCCCCGACGACGAGGGCACCACCCGCGGGCTGCTGACCTTCCTGGCCGACGTGCCCGGCCTGGACGAGCTCGAGCCGCAGGCCGCCGCGCTGGTGGTGCAGCGCCTCTACGCCGGCACCGGACCGATCGGCGAGCGCCTCGCAGCCGCTCTCGACACCGAGCCGTTCTACTTCGAGGCCCTCGGCCAGGCGGTGCTGCCGCGCTGGTCGAGGGGCCGGGTGGTGCTCGCTGGAGACGCCGCGCACTGCGCCTCACCGGTCTCGGGCATGTCCACCACGCTCGCGCTGGTGGGGGCCCACGTGCTGGCGGGGGAGCTGATGCGGCCCGGCGCGACCCTGCCGGCGGCGCTGCAGGCGTACGAGCGCACGCTGCGGCCCCTCGTCGACGCCGCCCAGAAGCTCCCACCGGGCACGCCGCGGATCGGCAACCCGCGCACCACCGCGGAGATCCGCGTGCTCGGGGCGCTCGTGGGCGCTGCGTCCAGCAGGGCCGTGCAGCGCCTCAGGCTGGGCGAGAGGCTCATCTCGCCGCCCGCCGACGCCGTGGACCTGCCGAGCTACCCCCACCTCGCCGAGCCGGTGCGCTAGCCGGCCCTCAGCACGTCGGCGCGGTGGCGGGGCCGGTGCAGGTGACCACCTCGGCGGCCCAGACCAGTCCGTCGGGTGCCTGCAGGCCCACCTGCACCGGTTCTCCCGTGCCGACGAAGGGCCGCACCAGCACGTCGTCGGGGCAGGGCCGCGACGGCACCTCCTCGGCGTCCAGGCTGAGCTTCACCCGGGTGGGGCGCAGGCACGCCAGGACCACCGCGTAGGGGCGCCCCGGAGCTGTGAGCAGCACGGGCAGCCACCCGGTGCCGCGGTGCACCGTCACCTGCACCGCGGGGAGGCGGCTGGAGGCGCTCTCCACGGCCGTGCTCACCACACCGGCGGCCGTCTCCTCGTCCACCCACAGGCCCGGCACCAGCTCCGCGTCCCCGGCCGCCTCCACCGCCTCGGTGGAGGCCCCGGAGGGCAGCAGGGTGCCGCTCGGCCCACCGCCGCTCGGCAGCGCGACGCCGCCCACGGCCTTGGCGGCCGAGGTGCACAGGCCACCGCTGCTCAGCGAGGGGTCGGTGGGGCGGACCAGCAGGCAGACCCCGCTCGAGGGGGAGCGCGCCACCCAGAAGGCCCCCGCCGGTGCCACCGCCAGCAGCCGCTCCGAGCCGGGCAGAGCGCCGACGTCCTCGGCGAGGCCGTCGGGCAGCGCCGTCCCCGCGCGGGCAGGCGCGCCGAGCACGGGGAACAGCTCCTGCGCGCTCGCGCTGCCGTCGAGGGGAACCGGACGGCCGTGGGTGGCGCGGCGCTGCGCGACGAGGCCCGCGCCCACCGCGACGACCACGACGACGACGGCGGCGACCACCGCCCACCGCCCGCGGCGGAGCTCGCGGCCCCGGTCGTGGCTCGGGTCGCGGCCGTGGACGCGGTGGCGGGGGAGCGGGTCAGCCGCCGGAGCGTCGAGGTCGAGCTCGTCCCCGTCGGCGCCCACCCCGGTCACCGCGGAACGGTCTCACGGCTGCCCCACAGCGTGTCCCCTGGAGACCGCCCACGACAGTCTGTGCACGAGGCGTAGCGATCAGTCGCGTAAGGTCACAAACTGTGCACATGTGCGACGACGTGACGCCGGGGGGCATCGAGTGACGTCGGTGAACGTGGTGGACCTGCGAGCCCACGACGACCTCGACGGGCTGTCGGAGTTCGAGCTGCTCGACCTGTACCTGCGGGTGCGGCAGCTGCTCGCCGAGCGGCTGTCCCGCAAGGAGGGGTCGGAGTCGCTGGAGATGTTCTTCTCCCGCATGGCCGAGGTGGTCGAGCCGGCCGCGGCCGCGGCGCCGGTGCCGAAGGCCCGGATCTCCCCGCGCGAGCGGGAGGTGCTGCACTTCCTGGCGCAGCAGAAGACGAACGCCGAGATCGCCGCGACGCTCTTCATCAGCGAGAACACGGTGAAGAACCACGTCTCGAACATCCTCGCCAAGTACGAGGTGGGCACCCGCCACGGCGCGGTCATGGCCGCCATCCGCGAGGGCACCCTCACCGTCGACTGACTCCCCGCTCAGGGCAGTGGGACCCCGGCGAGCCGCTGCGACAGGTCCCACACCCGCGCGGCGTCCCCGGCGTCGCGCAGCGGCCGGTACAGGGACTGCCGCGCGGGCGCCCCGCCGACGCGCCCGGGGCCGCTCGGTCCGTACATGCACGCGTCCTGCGCCGCCGGGGGGTGCGGGTCGACGGCCGCCAGCAGGGCGGGCAGCCCCGCTGACTCCGCCGTGCCCACGAGCAGCCCCCGCCCGGACAGCCAGCGGATCACCCGCACCTGCGGGGTGTCGCTGGCCCGACCGACCTCGGCGCGTGCGGCCAGCAGGCTCGTCGGTGCCACCCCGGGGTGCGACACCACGCTGGTGACGCCCCACCCGCCCGCGCGGCTGCGCCGGTCGAGCTCGAGCCCGAAGAGCCCCTGGGCGACCTTCGAGGAGCGGTAGGCGGCCATGCCGTCGTACGAGCGCTCCCAGTCCGGGTCCTCCCAGTGCACCGCGCCGCGCGCTGCCACGACGCTGACCTGCGACACCACGCGGGCCCGCCCGTCCCGCAGGAGGGGGAGGAGGTGCGCGACCAGCGCCACGTGGCCCAGGTGGTTGGTGCCGAGCTGGAGCTCGTGCCCGTCCGCAGTGGTCTGCCGGGTCGGCGGCGTCATCACCCCGGCGTTGTTCACCAGGAGGTGCACCGGCGCCCCGTCGGCGCGCAGCGCCTCCCCGAGCGCCGCCACCGACGCGAGCGAACCCAGGTCGAGGTCGTGCAGCTCCACCTGCGCCCGCGGGGCCGCACGCCGGATGCTCGCCACGGCCGCCTCACCCTTGGTGCGCGACCTCACCGGCAGCACCACCTGCGCGCCCGCCGCGGCCAGCCGGGTGGCGATGCCCAGCCCGATGCCGTCGCTGCCTCCCGTCACCACCGCCCGCCGGCCTGTGAGGTCAGGGACGACGACGTCCGCCGCCGTCCGCGCTGCTGCTCGTCCTGCTGTGCGTGCCATGCGCCGAGCCTGCGCCCCGCCCAGGGCCTGCTCCAGGGCCGGCTCATCCAGGGACCGGCAGTCCCTGGACGGCGCCTCGTCACGAGCGGCGACCTCCGCGCACGATGGACGCCCACCGACGAGCAGCAGGAGGCACCCGCGTGATCGACAGGCCGGGCCTGGCGGAGTTCCTGCGCCGTCGTCGTGAGTCACTGCAGCCGGAGGACGTCGGCCTGCCCCGCGGCGTGCGGCGCCGCACCGCGGGGCTGCGCCGCGAGGAAGTCGCGGTGCTGTGCCACATGTCTGCCGACTACTACACGCGGATCGAGCAGGAGCGAGGCCCGCAGCCGTCGGAGGCGATGGTCGCGGCGATCGCGCAGGGGCTGCACCTGACCCTCGACGAGCGCGACCACCTGTTCCGCCTCGCAGGGCACGCCCCGCCGCTGCGCGGGGCCTCCGATGAGCACGTGAGCCCGGGCCTGCTGCGCATCCTCGACAGGCTCGACGACACCCCCGCGGAGGTCCTCACCGAGCTCGGCGAGACGCTGCGCCAGACCCGGCTCGGCGTCGCCCTCACCGGAGACGCCTCGCTGCGCACCGGCCCGTCGCGCAGCCTGGGGTACCGGTGGTTCGCGGAGCCGGCGTCCCGCGCGCTGTACTGCGAGACCGACCACGAGCACCTGTCGCGCCTGTTCGCCTCCGGGCTGCGGGAGGTCGTCACGGTGCGCGGTCGCGGGTCGCGGGCGGCGGACCTCGCTGACGACCTGCTGGCGCGCAGCGCGGAGTTCCGCGCCCTGTGGGACGCCCACGAGGTGGGGCTGCGGCCGCGGGAGACCAAGCGCTTCGTGCACCCCGAGGTGGGCGTGCTGGAGCTGGCCTGCCAGACGCTGCTCGACCCCGACCAGAGCCACCGGCTGCTCGTCTACACCGCGGCGCCGGGCAGCGAGAGCGCCGAGAAGCTGGAGCTGCTGGGGGTCCTCGCCCGGGCGTCCGTCTGAGGCCCCTGGCGACCCGCTCAGGACGCCGGGACGACGACCTCCACGCGGGCTTCAGCGAGCGCACGGGCCATGTCGGCGGGGGGCGGGGCGTCGGAGACGAGGTAGTCGACTCCGCCCAGCTCGGCGACCTGCGCGAACATGCGGCGGCCGAACTTGGAGCTGTCGACGAGCATCGCCACCTCCGAGGCGCGGTCCATCATCTCTCGCATCATGGCCGCCTCGGAGAGGTTGGAGCCGGAGTAGCCACCCTCCAACGAGGCTGCGCCGACGGCGATGAGCGCGAGGTCGCACTGCACGTCCACCTCGCCACCGGTCAGACCGCTGCGGAACACGACGGGCCCGACGGTCGTCTGGGAGCTGTGTCGCACGGTGCCTCCGAACAGGCAGAGGTCCCGGACGGCCGCGGGGTTCAGCTCCGAGGACAGCAGGAGGTTGTTGGTGGCGATGGTGAGGTCGCGGTGGTCGCGCAGCGCCCGCCCGACGGCCAGCACGGTGGTGCCGCCGTTGAGCATCACGGCCGACCCGTCGGCCACGAGACCGGCGGCCAGCTCACCGATGACGTCCTTCGCGCCCGCCTGCATCCGGCGGCGCACGTCGACCGCGGTCTCGATGCGGGGGACCGCCGACGGGCTCATCGCCCCGCCGTGGGTGCGGATGACCACGCCGTCCGTGCCGAGCTGGTCGAGGTCGCGCCGGATCGTGTCCAGCGAGACCTGGAAGTGCTTGGCGAGCTGCGTGACGCTCACCTGCCCGTGCTCGTTCACGTAGGAGGCGAGCTCGACCTTCCTGCCAGCCGGGATGCGGCGCGCTCCGGACGGCGTTTCGGCGGGGGTTGCAGCAGACACGTGCAAGAAGTAGCACGAAGCAGCACTCCGAGTCCAGCATCCACCCCACCCTGCCCCTCGGTGAGGAGATAGGGCTCCGACCTGCGGAATCACCCGCTCGTGCGACGCCGCCGAGCGCTGGTGCTGGAGCCGAGCCGCGCAAGGGGCCTTCTCGACGTGGGGCGAGAGTCGCGCTGTCCGCCGCACGTGTCTGCGACTTGCTGCTTGACCTTGCGTGAAAGCCGCACTAACTTGCAGGTATCCCGCTGGGGAGCGCATCGAGGCGCTGAAGCGGAAGCAGATGGAGGAAGAACATGGGCAAGGGTGCTCGGATGCGGCGCGTCCTCGTCGCGGCCGTGGGCGTCACGGCGCTGGCGACGGTCAGCGCGTGCGGTGGTGGCGGCGGGACCGACGCGGCAGCGGGCGAGGGCGGTGACGTGACCCTCGAGTTCTCGCAGTGGTGGGAGCCCGAGCTCCCGGACGGCGAGCTCCGCGGCCTCATGGACGACTTCGAGTCCAAGAACCCCGGCATCAAGGTCAAGCTGCTCTCCGGCCCCTACGCCTCCACCAAGGAGCAGGTCACCGCGGGCGCCGCCTCCGGCACCATGTCCGACGTCGTGGGCCTCGACGGCGCCTGGGTCAACGAGTTCGTCAACCAGGGCGCGCTCGCGGACATGTCCAAGCTCATGGCCGACGCCGGCTACGACGACAGCCAGCTGGCCAGCCAGGTGAAGATCGACGGGTCCACCTACATGGTCCCGGTGGTCAACTTCGCCTACATGATGTTCACCAACGACGACCTGCTCGCCCAGGCCGGCGTCACCACCCCGCCGAGCACCCGCACCGAGTTCGAGGCCGCGGCGAAGGCCATCACCGCTGGCGGGAAGGCCAGCGGCTGGATCCTCCCGCTGGCCCTGGACGCCCCCAACGGCGTCCAGAACGACGTCATGGCCTGGAACTGGGCCTCCGGCGGCACGATGCTCAAGGACGGCGAGCCCGATCTCACCAACGCCGACGTCACCAGCACCATCGACTTCGTCAACGGCCTCAACTCGGCCGGCGTCCTCGCTCCGGGCACCGCGACGCTCAAGGAGCAGGACAAGGTCGAGGAGTTCACCAACGGCCGCGTCGGCATGATGATCGACACGCTCGCGCACATCAACACCATCAAGAAGGACTCGCCGGACCTGGAGTTCACGGTCTCCGCGGTGCCCGCCGTGGACGGCTACTCCGGCAAGCGCGGCGTCCCCTACGCCTCCTGGGGCATCGGCGTGGCCGAGAACAGCGAGCACCAAGCCGAGGCCTTCAAGCTGGTCGAGTACCTCATGAGCGCCGAGGCCAACGGCAAGCTCTCCAACGCCGCCAACGCCTTCCCCGGCAACAAGACGGCCGTGCCCGACTACGTCGCCGGTGACCCGTCCTTCAAGCAGGCCTTCGACGTCTGGAACGCCGGCACCCCGGCCAACGAGTTCGTCGGCCTCCCCGTGGCCGAGTCCCTGATGCGCGACCTCGGCGAGCAGCTCCAGCTCGAGCTGCAGGGGAAGCAGGACACCGCCACCACGCTGAAGAACGCCCAGGCGGCGTGGGTCGAGGAGTTCTGACCAGCAGCTGAGCAGCGCTGACGCCTGACAGCCCGCCCCGGTCGCACCCGCGCGGCGCGACCGGGGCGAGCACCCCACCGGCCCATCGCCGACCAGACAGACCAGGAGACCTGCTCGTGGCCACCCCCACCCTGCCGAGGCCGCTGGACTCGTCCAGCTCCGCCTCGCACCCTGCGGCGCCGCCCCCGCGGCGCGCACCCCACGCCTGGCGCCGCCGGCTCACCCCGTTCGGCTTCCTCTCGCCGACGCTGGTGCTGCTCGCCGTCCTCATGGCCACGCCGATCGCCATGGTCATCTGGTACTCGCTCTTCGACAGGGTCATCACGGCGCGGAAGTCGGAGTTCATCGGCTTCGACAACTACGCGCAGGTGCTGGCGGACCCGGTCTTCTACACCGCTGTCAAGAACACGGCGATCTTCACAGGCACCAGCGTGGTCGCCCACTTCGTCATCGGGCTGGCCTTCGCGCTGCTCCTCAACACCCCGCTGCTCAGCGCGCGGGTGCGGGCCGTGTTCCGCGTCTTCTACATCCTCCCGTGGCTGTTCACCATCGCCATCACCGCCGTGCTGTGGCGGATGCTGCTCAACCCCAACGGCGTCGTGAACTACCTGCTCGGCGGCCTCGGTGTCACCGACGGCCGCACCGAGTGGCTGAGCTCGCCCGGCACCGCGCTGTGGGCGGTCACCTTCATCAACATCTGGGCGGGCTACCCGTTCTTCATGGTGTCGCTGCTCGCCGGGCTGCAGGGCATCTCGGCAGACCTGTACGAGGCGGCCCGCGTCGACGGCGCGGGCGCCGTCAAGCGCTTCTTCCACGTCACCGTGCCGCAGCTGCGGCCGATCATCATCTCGATGGCCCTGCTCGACGTCATCTGGACCACCCAGCAGTTCGCCCTCATCTGGATGACCACCGGCGGCGGCCCCGTGAAGGCCACGGAGATGCTCTCCACCTTCACCTACAAGCTGGCCTTCGCCGACTTCGACTTCGCCGTGGCGTCGGCGGCGGCCGTCATCGTGCTGGTGCTGTCGATGGTGCTGGCCGTCCTCTACGTCCGACACCAGAAGGCGAGGGACTGACCGTGGCGACGACGACGGCGGCGCACATCCCCACCAGACCCGTCCCTCCGGCGCTGCGGCGCCAGCGGGCCCTGCAGAAGGCGGCCCTGCTCGTGGCCCTCGTGGCCGGCGCCTGCTTCGCGGCACTGCCGGTGCTGTGGATGCTGTCCAGCTCGTTCAAGGCGAACAGCGAGATCTTCGAGTTCCCGCCGCGCCTGGTCACCGAGAGCTTCTCGTTCAGCGCCTACGCCTCGATCCTCACCGACGGAGAGAAGCTGCGCTTCTTCGTCAACAGCTACGTGGTGGCCGGCGCGGTCACCGTGCTGACGCTGCTGGTGGCGGTGCTGGCGGCGTACGCCTTCAGCCGGTACGAGTTCCCCGGGAAGCGCGCCATCAACGTGGTGGTCATCAGCGTGCAGGCAGTCCCGCCGATCACCCTGCTGATCCCGTACTTCGGCCTCGTGGTCGGGCTGGGGCTCTACAACACCTACCCCGGTCTGATCCTCACGTACATGGTGTTCACGCTGCCCTACGCGATCATCATGATGACCGGCTACTTCAACACCCTGCCGCGAGAGCTCGACGAGGCCGTGAAGGTGGACGGCGCCGGTCCGCTGACCGCGCTGTTCAAGATCCTGGTGCCGATCTCGGTGCCCGGCCTGGTCTCCGTGGGCGTCTACACGTTCATGATCGCCTGGAACGAGTACCTGTTCGCGCTGACGCTGACGCGCACCACGGACATGCGCACGGTGCCGATCGGCATCCAGCTGCTCATGGGCCAGCACTCGTACGAGTGGAACGAGATGATGGCGATGAGCGTCCTCGGGTGCATCCCGGTGCTCGTCCTCTTCGCCTTCTTCCAGCGCTACTTCATGGGCGGCATGACCGCCGGCGCCGTCAAGGTCTGACGAGCCCCTTCTCTCCACCACCCCCTTCCTGACCCCTCACGACCCCCTGGTCGTCGAAGAGAACCGAGGAGACCGCTGTGCTCATCAACGGGACCGACCTGCTGTCCGTGGCCAACAAGAACAACTTCGCCGTGCCGGCGTTCAACATCTCCGACTGGAACATGGCGCAGGGCGTCTTCGCGATCAGCGAGGAGAAGAAGGCGCCGGTCATCATCGCCATCCACCCCGACGAGCTGTCCCACACCGGTGACGAGCTCATGGCCGCCATCACCCAGCGCGCGCACCGCTCCTCGGTGCCGGTGACCATCCACTTCGACCACGGCGGCACGTACGAGCAGATCATCCACGCCATCCAGGCGGGCTTCACCTCGGTGATGTTCGACGGCTCCACGCTGCCGTTCGAGGAGAACGTGCGCCTCACCAAGCAGGCGGTCGACGCCGCTCACGCCGTGGGCGTCTCCGTGGAGGGCGAGCTCGGCACCATCGGCAAGACCGACTCCGAGGCCGAGGCGGGCACCGCCCAGATCATCTACACCGACCCCGAGGACGCGGTGTCGTTCGTCGCGCAGACCGGCGTCGACAGCCTCGCCATCGCCATCGGCACCTGCCACGGCATCTACCCCTCGTGGATGAAGGCTGAGCTGAAGCTCGACCTGCTCACGGAGATCAAGGGCAAGGTCGGCGTGCCGCTCGTGCTGCACGGCGGGTCCAACAACCCCGACGCCGAGATCGGCGAGTCGGTGCGCCTGGGCGTCAACAAGATCAACATCTCCAGTGACATCAAGGTCGCCTACCACGCGAAGATGCGCGAGGTGCTGGCCGACGGCGGGCTGCGCGAGCCCAACTCCATCCAGCCGCCGTGCATCGCCGCCATGAAGGTCACCGCCGCCCAGAAGATCGACCTGTTCGAGGCGACCGGCAAGGCCTCGCTGTACTGAGCCCCGCGGATCGGCGCCGGGCGCGCTGAGCCGCACTGGCACGACCTGACCTGACCCGATCCGAGCGAGCTGGCGGAGCCTGACGATGAGCAGCACGACCGTGGAGGAGGCGCGCCGCGTCGTCCTCGGCCTCGGGGGGTGCCTCGACTACGAGGTCAGCTGGGACTCCAGCGTCCTGGCCGACCTCGTGGCCGAGCACCGGATCACCTCCGCTGACCTCGACGCCACCGGTGGGCCCGCCTTCGCGGTGGTCACCGAGCGCGACCTCGTCTGCTCGATCCTCGGATTCGTCCGCGCCGACACCGGTGGCGAGCGCTTCGTGGACTCCTCCGCGGTCCTCGAGGCGTTCGCCGCCAGGGTCGAGCGGCGCACCACCGTCGGTGGCACCTGCGTGCGGGCAGCCCTCGCGATGGCGGTGCTCGGCGTGCCCAGCACGGTGCACCTCGTCTCCATCGACGACCAGGTCCGCGGGCTCATCCCGCCGAGCGTGCGCTGGATCTGCAGCGCCTCGGAGGACACCGTCGACCCGCACGTCATCATCCAGGTGCCGCCGGGGGCGAGCGTGCCGCTGGCGGACGGCGCCGTCGTCGTCGCCCGGCGGGCCAACCGGCAGATCTACGCCAACGACCCGCCCAACCGGTCGATGCTCCTCAGCCCCCAGCTGGGCGAGGAGCTCACGGGCGCGCGGGTCTTCGGCGTCTCGAACTTCAACTCCATGCAGGACGAGGCGCTGCTGCGCTCACGCCTCGACGACCTGCTCGGCCACATGGCCTCGCTGCCCGCCGACGCGCTCGTCGTCTTCGAGGACGCCGGCTACCACCGTCCGGCGCTGCGCCGCCTGGTGCACGAGCTGCTGCTCCCCGCCGTCGACGTGCTGAGCATGAACGAGGACGAGCTCCAGCAGCTGGTCGGGCACCCCGTCGACCTCCTCGACCCCGACGCCGTGCTGGTCGCGCTGCGCCAGCTGTCCGGCGTGCTCCCGGAGCGGACCACGCTCGTGGTGCACACCGGGCACTGGGCTGCTGCGCTCGGCGCGCACGCCGAGCGCTTGCGCCCCGCACTGGCGACGGCGAACGCGCTCGCTGGCACCCGCTACCTCCACGGCGACGCGTTCACCGCTGAGCACGTCGCCGGCGTCCGCGCCCTGCCACGGCAGTCGCGCGCCGCCGAGCTCGCCGCCGCGCTGGAGGCGGCCTCCGGTCAGGGGAGCGACGCGATCAGCTGCGCGCCCGCAGCGCACCTGGACACGCCGACCCCCACCACCATCGGACTGGGCGACACCTTCGTCGGCGGGCTCGTCATGGCGCTGGCCGACCTCGACCCCGTGCTGGCCTGAGGTGCGCCCGCTGCAGCCGGTGGTGCTCCCGGCCAACCAGCCACGGAACCGGTTCTACGCCGGTGGCACGCAGATCACGGCGCTGCGCGACGGCCCAGCCGCCGCAGCGGTCGAGCACACCCCCGAGGACTGGGTCGCCTCAGTGGTGCCGCTGTTCGGCGAGGACGAGGTCGGCCTGACGCGCCTGCCCTCGGGGGAGCTGCTGCGTGACGCCGTCGCCGCCGACCCGGTCGGCTGGCTGGGTCCCGAGCACGTCGAGTCCTTCGGTGCCGACCCGCACCTGCTCGTCAAGCTGCTCGACGCTGGCCAGCGCCTCCCGGTGCACGCCCATCCCGACCGTGGCTGGGCAGCGCGCCACCTCGGCCTCGACCACGGCAAGACCGAGGCGTGGGTGTTCCTCGAGCCAGCGGTCGTGCACCTGGGCTTCTCCCGCGACGTCAGCGCCGACGAGCTGGCGCGCTGGGTGGCCGAGCAGGACGTCAGCGCTCTGCTCAGCACCACCCACCGGCTGCAGGCGCGCGCTGGCGACGCGGTGCTCGTGCCCGCGGGCCTGCCGCACGCGATCGGCGAGGGAGCGCTGCTGGTCGAGCTGCAGGAGCCGAGCGACCTGTCGGTGCTCGTCGAGTGGGACGGGTTCGCCATCGACGGCGCTGCAGCCGGCCACCTCGGGCTGGGCTTCGAGACTGCTCTGACGGCCGTCGACCGGCGCGGACTCGCACGCGACGCCGTCGAGGGCCTGGTCCAGTCCGACGCCACCGCGCTCGGGCCGCTCCTGCCCGGAGCGGGAGCGTTCTTCCGCGCCGACCGGGTGCGCGGTGGCGGTGGTGGCGCCCACGGCTGGGAAGCGGGGTTCGCGGTGGTCGTCGCTGTGGCCGGTGCCGGTCAGCTCGCCACGGCGACGGGGGCGGAGGTGCGTCTGGAGCGCGGCAGCACCGTCCTGGTGCCGCACGCGGCGGGTCCGGTGACCGTCGAGGGCGACGTCGAGCTGGTGGTCTGCCGCCCACCCTCTCCGGCGCGCCAACATCACGTGGAGTGATCATCTCCCTACTGTGTGACACGACTGTGGGCGGGTGCTGCCCACGGCGGTGACTCACCCCAGGAGGCCCGTGTGGCCAGACGCTCCACCACGCCGGTCGCGCGCTCCGCCGCGCTCACGCTCGCCACTGCCGGCCTGGCCGCCGCGGTCGTGGCGCTCGCGGGCGCCGCGGGAGCCGCGCCGCCGAGGCAGGCGGCGTCGTCGACGTCCACCACCCGGCCCGTGGCAGCGGCGGCTGCCACGAGCACGCCCTCGCCGTCGTCGACCGGGTCCCTCACCGCACTGCAGGCCCTCGGGCAGGTCACGGTCAAGGGCCGCGCGCCCAAGACCGGCTACACCCGCGAGCAGTTCGGGGCGGCCTGGGCGGACGTGGACCAGAACGGGTGCGACACCCGCAACGACGTGCTCAGGCGCGACCTCACGGCGGTCACCTACGTGACCGGGACGCGCAGCTGCGTCGTGTACTCCGGCTCTCTGGCCGACCTCTACTCCGGGCGCACCATCACCTTCCAGCGAGGGGTGAAGACGAGCTCAGCCGTGCAGATCGACCACGTCATCCCGCTGTCGGACGCCTGGCAGAAGGGCGCGCAGGGCTGGTCGACGACCCGGCGGACCGCCTTCGCCAACGACCCGCTGAACCTCCTCGCCGCCGACGGGCCGCTCAACGGCGCCAAGGGCGACAGCGACGCCGCCACCTGGCTCCCGCCGAACAAGGCGTTCCGCTGCGCCTACGTCGCCCGGCAGGTGGCGGTGAAGCTCAAGTACGGCGTGTGGATGACCTCCGCCGAGCACGACGCGAGCCGCACGGTGCTGGCGACCTGCCCGACCGAGCCGCTGCCCACCAGCGCCGCCGCGCCGAAGCTCGCCCCGGCCATCACCGGTGCGACGACGGCGACGACGACCCTGAAGCCCGCGACCGTTCCGAAGTCGACCGGCACGCCAAAGCCCACCGCCAAGCCAGCCGCCACGCCCACCGCCAAGCCCACCGCCAAGCCCACCGCCAAGCCCACCGCCAAGCCCACCGCCAAGGTGGCCTACAAGAACTGCGCCGCGGTCCGCGCCGCCGGGAAGGGCCCGATCCGCAAGGGCGACCCTGGCTGGGACCCCGCGTTCGACCGCGACGGTGACGGCACGGGCTGCGATCGCTGACCCACGCTCGGTGACCACCGCCGAGGACCTGCGCTGAGGCCGCCGTGATCACGCAGAGTGATCGGCTCGCGTCTCCCGTGCGAGGGGAGCAGCGTGGGGCGCAGCCGAGCGGACGAGGTGGTTGCGATGAAGGCGATGGTGTACCGCGGGCCCTACAAGGTCAGGGTGGAGGACAAGCCCCGACCGAAGATCGAGCACCCCAACGATGCCGTGATCAGGGTGACCCTGGCTGCGATCTGCGGCTCGGACCTCCACCTGTACCACGGGCTCATGCCCGACACCCGGATCGGCCACACCTTCGGCCACGAGTTCATCGGGGTCGTCGAGGTGGTCGGTTCCTCCGTCCAGAACCTCACGGTGGGTGATCGCGTGATGGTGCCGTTCAACATCTACTGCGGCACCTGCTGGTTCTGCTCGCGGGGCCTGTTCTCCAACTGCCACAACGTCAACCCCAACGCCACGGCGGTCGGCGGCATCTACGGCTACTCGCACACGACGGGCGGGTACGACGGCGGGCAGTCGCAGTTCGTGCGCGTCCCGTTCGCCGATGTCGGCCCCTCGAAGATCCCGGACTGGATGGCCGACGAGGACGCCGTCCTCCTCACCGACATGACGGCCACCGGGTACTTCGGGGCGCAGCTGGCCGACGTCGTGGAGGGCGACACCGTCGTCGTCCTGGGCGCCGGCCCGGTGGGCCTGGTGGCCGCCCGGTCGGCGTGGCTCATGGGGGCCGGGCGCGTCATCGTGGTCGACGAGCTCGACGAGCGCCTCGAGCGCGCCCGCACCTGGGCGTACGCGGAGACGATCAACTTCACGCACGTCGATGACGTCGTGCTCGAGATGAAGAAGCAGACCGACTTCCTCGGCGCCGACTCGGTCATCGACTGCGTGGGCGCGGAGGCGGACGGCAACTTCACCCAGCACCTCACGGGCGCCAAGCTCAAGCTGCAGGGCGGGTCTCCGGTGGCGCTGAACTGGGCCATCGACGGCGTGCGCAAGGGCGGGACCATCTCGGTGATCGGCGCCTACGGCCCGGTCCCCAACGCGGTGAAGTTCGGTGACGCCATGAACAAGGGCCTCACCCTGCGCATGAACCAGGCGCCGGTGAAGCGCCAGTGGCCGCGCCTGTTCGAGCACGTCAAGGCCGGCCACATCAGGCCCAGCGAGCTGGTGACGCACCGCTTCCCCCTGGAGCACATCTCCGAGGCGTACCACGTGTTCTCCAGCAAGCTCGACGGGTGCATCAAGCCGCTCGTCATCCCCGAAGCCGCCTGACGCCGGCTGATGATGAGAAGGGCTGGACGACGATGAGCACCCACCAGCGGACCGACCAGCAGGCCGGGCGGCCGGACGCCGGCCCGGTCACCCCGCACGTCTCGCACCGGCGGCAGCCGCCGCCGTCCGCCGAGGAGCTGCGGGCGCGCATCCCGGGGTGGGGAGCTGACCTCGACCACGCCGACCGCCCCTCCTTCCCCAAGCTCGACTGGCAGGAGGACTTCTCGGGTGCCCACTGGGAGTACCCGCCCGAGCAACCCGGCGGACGTGGACGGGAGCGGTCGATCGAGCACGCCCAGCTGACGCCGGTGTTCGGCACCGCGCAGCCGCTGCACGGCGTGTCCGGCGCGGTGCGCCGCCTCGCGTACGCCCGCTACAGCGAGGGTCGGATGGCGCACTGGATGCTGCTCATCGCCGGTGACCGGATCGACGCGTGGGGCGCCCACGCGCGCTCCCTGCTCAGCGGGCGACCCGACCAGCCGTTCACCGAGACCGGCGTCGTGGCGGAGGTGACCCACCACGGGCTCAGCTCACGGCTGGGGAGCAGCCGCACCGACACCCGCCACCAGTGGCTCGATCCCGTGGTCGTGGCCGGTCCGTGGGTCGCCGCTGCCGCCGGGGCGGTGCTGGCGGTGCGGGCGCTCGCCCGGGCCGTCCGCAGCTGACGGGTCCTCCACCCCCCGCCGCCGCGCCCCACCGCGTGAGCCGCGGGGCGGGGGGCTCGGGCGGGCGGGGAGGGAGCAGCGGGCGGAGGATGGTCGCTGATGGCGACCCGTGACCAGACCCGAGTCCGCCGACCGTCACTGTTGGCCCTCGCGCTGGTCACAGGCATCGGGCCGTTCGCCACTGACACCTACCTCGCCGCGCTCCCGCAGGTCCGCGAGGCGCTGTCCACCAGCTCCGCGGGCGCGCAGCTGACCATCACCGGCTTCGTCGTCGGGCTGGCGGTCGGGCAGCTCGTCGCCGGGCCGGTCAGCGACGGGCGCGGGCGCCGGCGGGTCGTCGTCCTGAGCGCCACCGCCTTCACCGCCGCGTCCCTGGTGTGCGCCTTCGCCCCGAGCGCCCCGGTGCTCGTCGCGCTGCGCGTGCTGCAGGGGCTGGTGGCAGGCGCGGGGGTCGCCGTCGGGCGCGCCGTCATCAGCGACTCCCACGAGGGGCCGGCCGCCGCCAAGGCGTTCGGGACGCTGGCCGCCATCACGCTCCTGGCCCCCGTCATCGCCCCGGCCGTGGGCGGGCTCGTGCTCGAGGTGGCGGACTGGCGGGCCGTCTTCGGCCTCATGACCGCGCTCGGGGCGCTGATGCTCGGGGCCGCCCTGGTGGGCGTCCCGGAGACCCTGCCGCCGCAGGACCGCCAGCGCGGCGGTCTGCGGGCGCTCGGCGCCCGCGTCGCCGACCTCGCGCGCGACCGCGCCTTCGCGCACCCCGTGGCGGTCCAGTGCCTCGCCACCGCCGGGTTCTTCGTCTACATCGGCGGCTCGTCGATCGTGCTGCAGGGCTCGCTCGGTCTCAGCAGCGGCACCTACTCGCTCGTCTTCGCCACCAACGCGGCGGCCATGGCGGTGACCAGCCTGGCCTTCCGGCTCACCGTGGTCCGCCTCGGTGCTCGCACGCTGCGCCGGGCCGGCCTGCTCACGTCCTCGACCGGTGCGCTGTCGCTGCTCGCCGTCGAGATCGCCAGCCGGACCGGTGCACCGCTGGGCGCGGTGTGGCCGCTGCTCACCGTCGTCGTCGCCGGCATGGGCCTCACGCTGCCGGCGAGCACCGTGCTGGCCCAGGAGGCGGGGCGGCGCTCGGCGGGCACGGCGAGCTCGTTGCTGGGCGGGTCCGGCTTCCTCGTCGGCGCGGCCGTCACGCCGCTCACCGGACTGGTCGGAGACGAGTCGGTGCTGACCATGGCCTCGCTCATGGTGCCCGGGTTCCTGGTCGCGACCGCGGTGGCGCTCGCACCCGACCTGCGCCGGCGCTCGCCCGCTCGCCGCTGAGGGGCCGATCGGGCACCGTGGTGGCGTGGCCGACTGGAACGACGTCACCCGCTACTTCACCACCGACCAGGTCGCGCACCTGGCGACCCTCGGCAAGGACGGAGGTCCCCGGTCGGTCCCCGGGTGGGTGGGCCTGCACGACGGCGTCGCCGGCGGCCCCGACGGGCAGGGCCTGGCCTTCTTCACCGAGGCCGGGGCCGTCAAGGACCGCAACCTCACGCGCGACCCGCGCCTGGCCGTGTCGGTCACCGCTCCCGGCAACCCGCTGAGCATGGCCACCGTGCGCGGCGAGGTGGTCGACAGGCTCCAGGGCGAGCCGGCCATGGCGGTCGTGGACCGGATCTCCCTCCTGCACACCGGTCAGCCCTACCCCGAGCGCAGCGGCTTCGTGGCGTTCCTCGTGCGTCCGACCTCGTGGTGGGCCAACGACTACGCCGAGGGCTGACGGGGGTCACCGGCCGGTCCCGGTACGGCTGAGCGGGCGTGGCCGCGGCGCACCAGCTCGGTGAGGACGCCGATGTCGACGTCGTCCACACCCTTGAGGTAGACGCAGCTGACAGCGCCCTCGTGCGGTCCGAGCCGGGTGAGGAGCTCGTCGGCGTCCTGGCTGCCCCGCAGCCCGTAGAGCGCGAGCCTGGTGCCCCGCACCGCGAAGCCCACCGCCGGCCACTCGTGCGTGCGCCCGCCCGAGGCCGTCGTCGTCGTGCCGAAACCGACGATCGAGCCCCACAGCACCGGCCGCTCGCCGGTGGCCTCGGCGAAGACCTCCGCGAGCCGCCGAGCCTTCTCGCGCCGCGCCGCGGGTAGCGCGTCGAGGAAGGGCGCGAGGTCGAAGCCCGTGCGCCGCGTCTTGGGCGTCCCCATGCCCGAGGGTCCCGCTGGCCCACCGTCGCGGCAACCCCCGGCCCATCGACGCACCCGCGGTCTCACCCCCCCCGAGGCCGGGGCAGACGGTTCTGCCCCGGCGTGGCGAGCCCTCGGCTGCACGCCCGGGCTGACACGGTGCTCGGAACAGACCTGGGGGGATGGACCGTGAGCACCACGACGAGAACCGCGACGACCAAGACTGCGCGGGGGGTGCGGGTGGCCGTCGCCGCCGGCCTGGCGCTCGGCGGCCTGCTGGTGGCGGCGGCGCCGGCGCAGGCGCTGACCACCGACCGCTGGTGGGGCGCGGACCGCTTCGCGACGGCTGCCGCGGTCTCGGGCAAGGCGTTCGCGGGCGGGGCCAAGGGCGCGGTGGTGGTGAACGGCGGCAGCTCCGCCGACGCGCTCGCCGCCGCACCGCTGGCGGCGTCGCTGCACGTCCCCCTGCTCACCGTCACGGGCACCCAGCTGCCCGACGTGACGCGCGCCGAGCTCGCACGGCTGGCTCCCGAGCGCGTGTGGGTGGTCGGGGGGAGCGCCGTGGTCAGCGACGACGTCGTCAAGCAGGTGGGGCAGCTCGCGCGGGAGGGCGTCACGCGCCTGCAGGGCGCTGACCGCTACGAGACCGCTGCCATGATCGCGAAGGACCACTTCGCCGGCTCTGCGACCGAGGTCTACGTCGCCTCCGGCGAGGGCTTCGCCGATGCCCTGTCGGCCGGGGCGGCTGGCGCCGCCGTCGGTGCGCCCCTGCTGCTCACCGCTCCGGGGTCGCTTCCTGGCTCGACAGCTGCCGCGCTCGGCGCGCTGCAGCCGACGCGGATCACCGTGGTCGGCGGCACGTCCGTCGTCTCGGACGACGTGCTCGCGCAGCTCGAGGAGGGCCGACCTGGCGTGGTGGTCCGCCGCGTCTGGGGCGACGACAGGTACGAGACCGCCGCCAAGGTGGTGCTGGAGCGCACCGAGACCGCCTCGCGGGTGCTGCTGGCCAGCGGCGCGAACTTCCCCGACGCCCTCGCCGGCGCGGCCCTCGGCCAGCCGCTGCTGCTCAGCCGTCCCGACTGCCTGCCGCAGGTCACCGCCGACGCGTTCGCCAGCCTCGGGACGGAGTCGGTCACCGGGCTCGGCGGCGCCGGCGTGCTCAGCGACGCCGCGCTCACCGGGAAGGTCTGCGCGGCAGCAGCCCCGGCTCCGGCGCCGCAGCCCTCGCCCTCCTCCCCTCCGGCGGTCTCCACCGGCAGCGGGGTCTACTACGCCAACTGCGACGCCGTCCGCGCCGCCGGCAAGGCACCCATCCGCCGCGGTGACCCGGGCTACCGCTCCGGGCTGGACAGCGACGGGGACGGCGTCGGCTGCGAGCGGCGCTGACGCACCTGCGAACCTCCTGAGCGCGGCGCGCGTCCTCAGGCGCGACGCAGGCACTCCTGTCACGCTGCGTGCTGACGGACAGGAGTGACGTGATCTCGGCACCTCGCGCGCGGGCCGCCGCAGCGGCCGCCCTCGTGGTGGCGCTGCTGGCGGTGGCCCCCGCGTCCGCTCAGGCCGCCAGCACCGACCCCCGCACGGACCGGTGGTGGGGCGCGGACAGGTACGGCACCGCTGCGTCGGTCGCCGACGACGCCTTCCCGGACCCGCCGGTCGACGTCGTCGTCGTCAACGGCACGAGCTACGCCGACGCCCTGGCGGCCGCTCCGCTGGCCGCCTCCCTCGGCGGCCCGGTGCTCACCGTGTCGGCCACGGCGATCCCGTCGGAGACCCTCGCCGAGCTGCAGCAGATCGGACCCGGGGTCATCTGGGTGGTCGGAGGGCCGTCAGCGGTCAGCGACGACGTGGTCGAGCAGCTCAAGGGCTACGCCGCCTGGAGCGTCCACCGGCTCGCCGGCAAGGACCGCTACGCCACTGCCGCGAAGGTCGCCACCAAGGAGTTCACCGGTCAGAGCCAGGAGGTCTTCGTCGCCTCCGGTGAGGGGTACGCGGACGCCCTGTCGGCCGGGGCCGCCGCCGCGCACGAGGGCGCCCCGCTGCTGCTGACGGCCTCCGGCTCGCTGCCCGACGCCACGCTCGCGGCGCTGCTCGCGCTCGACCCGAAGCGCATCGTGGTGGTCGGCGGGAAGACCGCGGTCTCCGCGGGGGTGACCGATGCCCTCGAGCAGCACTGGCCCAGCCAGGTGACGCGCCTCGCCGGTGCCGACAGGTACGCCACCGCGGCGAAGGTCGCCGAGACCGTCGACCAGCCCGTCGACCCGACCGGTGACGAGGTGCTGCTGGCCAGCGGTGAGGACTTCCCCGACGCCCTCGCCGGCGCCGCCCTCGGCATGCCGCTGCTGCTGTCGCGCCAGGCGTGCGTCCCGCAGGCCACCGCTGAGGCCTTCAGCGCCCTGCACACCACGTGGGTCGACGGCCTCGGCGGGACGGACGTGCTCAGCGACGCAGCACTGGCGGGAACCACCTGCTGACCCGTGCTGGGGGCGTGCGCCGCCCCGGGGTCGAGAGCCTCGTCCGCCAGCTGGTCACCGGCGCCGGCGGGGGTGGCGGCGGCGTCGTGCACCGCCCGCTCGGTGCGCCCGGCGGTGCGACGTTCCCCCTCACCCACCTGCGCGACACGCCACCCTCGCGGCGGTGCGGTCTGCCGGTGCTGGTGGTGCCCGGCGGTCCCGGCCTGGCCTCCGCCGTGCCGTACCGGACGTGGCGCCGCCGAGCCGCGAGCCTCGGCATCGACGCGCTCATGGTCGAGCACCGCGGGGTGGGGCTCTCGCGCCGGGACGCCGGGGGCCGAGACCTCCCGGTCCCCGCGGTCACCGTCGAGTCCGTGGTGGACGACCTGGCCGCGGTCCTGGACGACGACGGCGTCGAGCGCGCCGTCGTCTACGGCGCGTCCTACGGCTCGTACCTGGCGCAGGCGTTCGCGCTGCGCCACCCGCAGCGGGTGGCGGCGCTGGTGCTCGACTCGCCCATGCTCTCGGCCGTCGACGACGTCTCCGCCGTCCGCGCCCACCGGCGCCGCCTGCTCTGGGACGGCCTGCTGGAGGACGGCGACGAGCCCGCGCTGGCCGGTGCGGCCGCCGCGGTGCGCGAGCTCGGCTCTCGTGCGCAGGGCGACGGGCGGACCAGCCAGCAGCAGGCGGAACGGATGACCGAGCTGATGACCGAGCTGATGACCGAGCTCACCGCCGTGGTGACGCTGGTCCACGAGTTCGCCGGGCCCGACGCGCTGCGTCGGCTCGTCACCGCCCGCGGGCAGGGGCGCCTGCGGTGGCTGTGGTCGTGGCTGGCCGAGCTGGGCGCCTCTGAGGCGTCGTCGTCCGTGACGCGCTTCATCAGCGAGCCCGACCTCGTCGCGGGCATCGCCTACGGCCAGCTCGGCTTCGGCCAGCCGCCGGACGGCGGCCCGCTCGACCCCCAGCTCATCCACGCCGAGGCGGCGAAGAGCCGGCCGGCGTTCGCGGGGGAGCCGTTCGACCTGGTGGCGGCGCTGCAGCGGGCGGCGTTCCCCGTGGTGGTCCTCTCCGGAGACCGCGACCTCACCACCCCGCGGCCCGTCGCCGAGCGTGCGGTGGCGCTCGCTCCGCAGGGGCTCCTCGTGGAGCTGCCGGGTACCGGGCACAGCGCCCTGGAGGTCCACCGCGAGGCATCTCTCTTCGTCGCCCGCGCCGTCGCCGACGGCGACCTCGACCGCCTCCGCGACCCGGTGGTGATCGAGCGCCTGCCCCGGCGGGGCCTGTCCCCGCTGGCCGGCTCCGCCCTGCGCGCCGTCATCCGCGCCGCGACCTGAGCGAGGTGGCGGACCTCGCCGCGCGGTGTTCTGCTGTCCGCCGGGGGAGCCACCTCCGGCCAGCCCAGGAGGACGCATGCCGCAGGACCAGCACGCAGACCGCACCGTCGAGCTGGCGCTGGCCAACGTGGACGCCGGCGGCAAGCCGTTCGCCTGCGTCGTCGTCGACCGCGCCAGCGGTGACGTGCTGGTGGAGGCGACCAACCAGGTCGCCCAGTCCGGTGACCTCACGGCGCACGCGGAGATCACCGCCATCCGCAGGCTCGCCGAGCAGGGCCGCACGGGGCTGGAGGGCTGCGACGTCTACGTCACCGCCTACCCCTGCCCGATGTGCCTGGGCGCGCTGTACTACGCCCAGCCCGAGCAGGTGGTCTACGTGGCCACGCGCGAGCAGGAGGACCGCCACTACGAGGACGGCAACCGCTACGTGACGCTGGCGAGCTTCTACGACGAGTACGCCAAGCCGGTCGACCAGCGCCGGCTGCCGGCCGTCCAGGCCGACCACCCCGACCCGGAGTCGCCGTTCCGCGCCTGGGCGCAGGCGCACCCCGACGCCTGAGCCACCGCGGTCGGGGCGGTCAGCGCCGCTCGGGCGCCCGGACCACCAGCCACAGCAGGTACGCGCCGCCGATCGCCCCCGTCACCAGCCCCACCGGCAGCTGCAGCGGCGCGAGCAGCCGCTGGGCCACGAGGTCGGCGGCGAGCAGCAGCACCGCGCCGGTCGCCGCGCTCGTGACCAGCGGCACCGACGGCGCCCGCAGCACCCGCCGCGCCAGCTGCGGAGCGGCCAGCGCCACGAAGCCGATCGGCCCGGCGGCGGCGGTCGCCGCACCGGTCAGCCCCACGGCCACGAGCACGAGCACCACGCGCGTGCGCGCCAGCGGCACGCCGAGCGCTGCGGCGACGTCGTCGCCGAGGTCGAGCACCCGCAGGGTCCGCCGGTGCAGCGCCACGACGGGGGTGAGCACGGCGACCGTGACGGCCAGCGCGGCCACGTCGGGCCAGCGGGTCACGGCCAGGCTCCCGAACAGCCAGGTCCGGGCGACCTGCGCCACCTCCAGCGGCGCCCGGGTGACGAGGTAGTCGTTGACCGACGCCAGCGCCGCGGCCAGGGCGATGCCCACCAGCACCGTCCGGTCGCTGCCCGTCCCCGCGCCGCGCGTGAGCAGCAGCACCACGGCGGCGGCCAGCCCGCCGCCGAGCCAGGCGCCCGCGGCCGGGCTCAGCGCTCCCACCCCCACGATGACGACGGCGAGGGCTCCCGTGGCCGACCCGGTGGTGAACCCGATGACGTCGGGGCTGCCGAGGGGGTTGCGCGTCAGCGTCTGGAACACCGCGCCGGCGCACGCCAGTGCGGCCCCCACCAGCAGCGCCGCCGCGAGGCGCGGCAGGCGCAGCCCGAGCACCACCACGTCGTCGGCGGGGGTGCCCTCGCCGAGGAGGGATCGCAGCACGGCGTCCGGCGACGCGCGGTAGGAGCCTCCGAGCATCGACGCCGCGGCCAGTGCCACCGCCAGCACCGCCAGCACGAAGAGCACCCGGCCTGCGCTCGTCGCTCGCCTGGTCTGGGTGCTGGTCATCGTCGAGCTCTCATCGTCGGGCACCGCTCAGCGCCAGCCACAGCAGCAGGGGCGCCCCCACGAAGGCGGTGACGATGCCGACCTCCAGCTCGGCCGGGCGCGCCACCACGCGGCCCACCACGTCGCTGGCCAGCACGAGCGCCGCCCCGCCGAGCACGCACAGCGGCAGGGTCCGCCGCAGGCCCGGGCCCACGAGCAGCCGCACGGCGTGCGGGACCACCAGCCCCACGAAGGACACCGGGCCCGCGGCGGCGGTCGCTCCGCCGCACAGCAGCGTCACCGCGAGCAGGGCGAGGAGCCTCACCCTGCCGGTCCTCAGCCCCAGCGAACGCCCCACGTCCTGCCCGAGCGCCAGCGCGTCGAGCCCCCGCCCCAGCGCCCACGCCAGCACCCCGCCCGCCACGACGACCGGCGCGACCACCAGCGCCGTGCCCAGCTGCCGCCCCTCGAGCGACCCGACCACCCAGAAGCGGTAGGAGTCGAAGGTCCGCGAGTCCAGCAGCGTCACCGCGCCGGTGACCGAGTGCAGGCACGCGGCCAGCGCCACGCCCGCGAGCACGAGGCGGACCGGGTCTCCCGAGACGCCGCGGCTGGCACCGATGGCCAGCACCGCGGCTGTCGCGAGCCCGGCTCCCACCAGCGCCGCCGCCGCGAGCCCCAGCGGCGCGCCCACCCCCAGCACCGAGATGACGACGACGACGGCCGCCGCCGCGCCGGCGTTCACCCCGAGCAGGCCGGGCTCGGCCAGCGGGTTGCGGGTGAGGGCCTGCACCACCGCCCCGGCGCAGCCGAGCGCCGCACCCACGAGCACGCCGAGCACCGTCCGGGGCACGCGCAGCTGGTTGACCACGAGGGCGTCGGGGGAGGAGCCGGGGTCCCACAGCGCCCGCAGCGCCGCGTCCGGTGGCACGGGCCGCGACCCCACCGCCAGGCTCGCGACGGCCAGGACCGCGACCAGCACGGCGAGCGCGACGCCCAGCGCGACCGCAGGCACGCGCCGAGGTGTCCTGTCCGCCTGCGCCTCGCCTGCCGCTCCTGCGTCCGCCGTCGCTGCGGTCCCCGAGGCGTCCGGGAGCCGGGCGGGCACGACGGGGCCTCCTGAGCAGCGGGTTTGCGGCGGTCGTGATCGACGGGGTACTCATCGATCTCCACGAGTAGAGGTGAGGCTAACCTATGTCCCGCGAGCCCCAGGGGCGCCCTTCCGGCGACCCCGCAGCACCCCGTCGATCATCGCGCCGAGCACAGGGCTGGCGGCTCGGCGTCGTCGTCGTGGCGGTGACCGGCCTCCTCGCCGGCTGCGGCGGGGGAGCGCTCAGCGGGGCCGACGCCGCTCCGGGAGCGTCCGCGTCGTCCGCCGCGTCTCCCGCGGCGTCGGTGCCCGACGACGAGTCCGGCTCCACCGGGAAGCACGTCGTCTCCCGGACCATGGCCGAGGGCATGGGCTCCACCCAGGCCGACGGCGTCTTCCCCCGCACGGTCACCCACTACCTCGGCACCACCGAGGTGCCGGCGGCGCCGCAGCGGATCGCCGTGGTCTCCACCGGCCAGCTCGACGCGCTGCTCACGCTCGGGCACGTGCCGGTCGCCGCGACCGTCGCGGAGTCCAACGCGCTCGTGCCCGAGTACCTCGCGCAGGCGTTCCCGGCCGACACCGCCGCGCTGGCGTCGATGACGAGCATCGGCACGCGCACCGAGCCCGACGTCGAGGCGATCGCCCAGGCCAAGCCCGACCTCATCCTCATCAACTCCACCCGCGGCAAGGACTACTACGCCGCGCTGTCCGCCATCGCCCCCACCGTGGTGACGCTGGGCAACGGCGTGAACTGGAAGAGCGACTTCCTGCTGCTCGCCGACGCGCTCGGCCAGGAGGGAGACGCGCAGGAGGTGCTCGACGGCCTCCACAGAGACGCCGCCGCCTACGCCGCGAAGCTCCCGGCCGGGAAGGCCGCGCCGACGGTGTCGTTCCTGCAGTCGACGGGCGACCGCACCCGGATCATGGGGCTGCCGTCCTTCACGGGCGGCGTCGCGGAGGACCTCGGGCTCGGGCGCCCGGCCTCGCAGCAGTTCGACGAGACCTCGCAGGACGTCAGCGCCGAGCAGCTCGACCTCGCCGACGCGGACTGGATCTTCTACGCCGCCGCCGGCGACGGCGTGCAGCTCATCACCGGGTCCGCGCTCTGGCCCGGGCTGTCCGCCGTGAAGGCCGGCCACGCAGTGCAGGTGCCGCTGGAGCCCTTCTACCTCAACGCCGGTCCGACGGCCGCGCGCCTCGTGCAGGACACCATCACCAAGACCGTCACCCCCTGACCCGCCCCGTCCGCACTTTCCGCGGCAAGTGCGCCACCGCGGCCGCTGGACGCGCACTTGCCGCGGAAAGTGCGGTGGAGGGGAAGTGGTCAGCGGCGGCGGCCGCCGCTGTTGCGCGCCGGGCGCGGACGGCTCGGCCGTCCCGCCCACGCGCTGAACGAGCGCAGCGAACCGGACCCGGGCCGGCGCAGCCACGGCCAGGGGTGCAGGGCCACCACGTCCAGCTGCGCCGAGCGGCGCTTGAACCCCGGGACGTACGCCCAGGTCGTCGCGAGGGGCCGACCGGCCAGCTCGGTGACCGGGTCGCCCAGGTGCACCTCGAGCTGCCCGGCCTCCCCGATCTCGGCCAGCGCCTCGGCGAGGAACACCAGGCGCTTGCCCGACAGCTCGAGCTTCCGCAGCAGCGGCTCGTCGAAGACGAACACCGCCGGCAGGTCGGGGTGGGCCGCCAGGGCCGGGTCGGCGTCCCCGAGGGACTCCGCCGTCAGCCAGACCGCCTCGGGTTCGCCGGTGACGAGCGGGTCCTCCGGACCGCCGTCGGTCTCCCCGCCACCTAGGGTGTCGGGCCCCTCGACCTTCGGGCCCGACTGCGCCTCGGGCCAGTCCTGCACCGGGCAGGCGTCGCGCAGCGCGCAGCTCGCGCACAGCTGCGGCGCCCGCTTCTCCACCTGCCAGCGGCTGAACCCGTAGACCCGGCCGGTGCCGGTGCCGATCGCCCACTGCCAGCCCAGGCGGTTGGCGGCCCGGGAGCCGTCGAGGAGGTTGCGGTACATCTCCTGCTCGCCCTGCCGCCAGTCGGCACCGGCGCGGACCGCCCACTGCGAGGCGAGCCACATGCGGGTCTGGTTGACCAGCCAGCCGTTGTCGCGGAGCTCGGTGGTGGTCGCGTCCATGCACGCCATCTGCCGCGGCCACGGGTCGTCGGGGCTGACCGGGGGAGCCGGCGGGGCGCTGCCCGGCGCGGGCACGGGGGCGTCGAAGCGCAGCGGTGCCCCGTTGGCCGAGCCGACCCGGGCGTACACGTGGCGGGAGTACTCCTGCCACATGAGCTCGTCGCGGAACTTCTCGCGGTCGCGGTGGGGAGCGCCGCCCGCGGCCTCCCACACGGCGGGCAGCGTCAGCAGCCCGTGGCGGATGTACGGCGAGAGGCGGCTCGCGCCGCGGCTGGGCTCGGGGAGGACGTTGCTGCGCCTGGCCGCGTACCCGGTGAGGTCGAGCGTCGCCAGCGCCGTGTCGGCGGCCGTCTGCCCACCCCGGACCGGGGAGGCTCGCACGTCGTCGGAGGAGAGGTGTCCCAGGTGCTCGCGCACCCACGCGACCACCTCCGACCGGTCATCTCCGCGGGTGACCGGCGGGGTGGGAAGGCGCACCTGGTCACCCTCGCCGATCACCTGTCCGACGGCGACCCGACCGCGGGCCAGGGTGGAGCCGCCGTCCTCACCACGCGCGGACGCGCGCCGGACGCAGGTCGATGACCGCCGGTGCTGCCGAGTCGGAGGTGGCGAGCTCGGAGGTCTCGATGAGCACCGCGGCGGTGGCGGTGTCGACCACCGGTGTTCCCAGCTGCAGCGCCCGCCGCGCCTTCGTGGTGCCGGAGTGCACGTCGTCGGTGACGAGCAGCGCCGTCCGGCCCGACACCGCACTGGTCACCCGCAGGCCGCGCTCGCGGCAGCGCTGCTCCAGGAGGGCGCGCACCTCCGGGTCGCCGCCGGTGAAGACGACGGCGTCGCCGGGTCGCAGCGACCGGGGGAGCGGCTTCGCCGCCGCACGGTCTGATAACGGCACCGGGGGTCGTAACTCACCCGCGCTCCGGAACGCGGTCCACGCACCAGGACCAGCCCCGACGACGCGCCCCCCGACCACCCTGCGCTGCCGCAGGTCGGGCGCGCGCCGCGGGGGAGCGACGACCGGCCACCGCGTCGACGCGGCCTGCCGCAGCAGCGCGGCGTGGGCGCCCGGCCCACCGGCGGCGAGGTAGCACCCGAGCAGCTCGGCGGTGGCGCGCGCGTCGCCGAGGGCGGAGTGCGCGCCGGTGAGGCGCACGCCCGCCGCGGCGCAGCAGTCGGCGAGCTTGCGCCCGGCCAGCTGCGGCAGGTGCCGCCGGCTCTCGGCGAGCGTGCACAGCTGCGGCGCCTCGGGCATGTCCACGCCCGCCCGCTCGAGCTCGGCCCGCAGGAACGGCACGTCGAAGCCGGCGTTGTGCGCGACGAGCACGCGCCCGGCCAGCACCTCGACCAGGGCGGGCACGACCTCGGCGAACCGCGGGGCCTCGCGGACGTCGACGGGGCGGATGCCGTGGACGTGCGTGGCGCCGACCGTCGGCCGGCCGGGGTGCACGAGCGTGGACCACTCCGCGCCGGAGGTGCCGTCGGGGGTGACGTGGACGACGGCGACCTCCACGATGCGCTCCGTGCGCGGGGAGAACCCGGTGGTCTCGAGGTCGAGCACGGCGAAGCCGGCGGTGGCGGGGAAGTCCACCCGGTCACGCTACGTGATCCGATCACCCTCCCCGACCACCGCCGCTGCGGCGCTCAGCCCTCCGCGTCGATGCGCTGGTCGAGCAGGGCGTCGAGGGTGCGCTGCCCGTCGAGGCGGGACTCGGCGTAGCAGGACCTGGCCCAGGCCAGGGCGAACTCCTCGGGCGTCGGCATGGTGGCTCCTCCTCGTGGGCTGCTGACCGGGCACTGGCCGTTGCCGACCGGTGGAGCGATGGTGGGGGCCGCCTGGGCGCCGCGGTGGGAGGCGGGCCGCACGTCACGAGGTGTTGACCCGGGCGTGACGCGGCACCTCGTCCCGGTCGGTCGTCACCCCTCGGTGAAGAGGCAGAACGGGTGCCCGTCCGGGTCGCGCATGACGCGGACGTCGGGCTGCGGCTGGAACGGGTCCAGCACGGCGCCGGCCTCCAGGGCCCACGCCACGGCGGCGTCGAGGTCGTCGACGACGACGTCGAGGTGGGCGGTCGCGCTCTGCCCGCCGGGGCTGCTCGGCCACGTCGGCGGGGTGAAGCACCTGTCGTGCTCGAAGCTCAGCACGGGCCCGAGGTCCGGGCTCGGAGGCCTGACCTGCGCCCAGCCCGGTTCGTCCGTCGTCACCGGCGTCCCGAGCAGCCGGGCGTAGCAGGCCGCCAGGCGCCCGGCGTCAGAGGCGGCGAGCGTCACCGAGGTGACGCGCAGGCGGGGGCGGGCGTCATCGTCGTCGACCACGGCTCGAGGCTGCCACTGGCTCCTCGCCACGGGAACCCTTGACGGGTGGGGCGCACCGCGCGTGGATGGACCCGCACCCGCTCCAGAGCCGCGGCGGGGCGCTGCAGCACGAGGAGGTCCCGTGTCCGTGGAGTGGGACGAGGAGCCCGTGATCGACCCTGACGCCGCCCCCAGCGGCGACGGGTGCGCCGAGTGCACGGCGGCGCAGCCGCCGGGGTGGTGGTTCCACCTGCGGCGGTGCGCGGCGTGCGGTCACGTCGGCTGCTGCGACTCCTCCCCGGCCCAGCACGCCACCGCCCACGCGCACGCCACCGGCCACCGCGTGGTGCAGAGCTACGAGCCCGGCGAGGACTGGCTCTGGGACTACCGCGCCGAGGTCTACGCCCGGGGCCCGCAGCTCGCTGAGCCGCGCAGCCACCCCGCGGACCAGCCCGCTCCCGGACCGGCCGGCGCCGTGCCCGCCGACTGGCAGCAGCGGCTGCACGCATGAGTCCCGCGAGCTCGGCGGCGGACGCGTGGCCGGCGCTGCGCGTGGACGAGTGGACGCCCACGCGCGACACCCTCCACATGATCACGCAGGTGGTGGGGAAGGTGCGGCTCGCGCACGCACCGCTGGTGAACCACTGGTGGCAGTCCGCCCTGTACGTCAGCGCCCGCGGCCTGACGACGTCGGCGGTGCCCGTCGGCAGCGGCGTCGTCGACCTGGAGCTCGACCTCGTCGACCACGAGCTCGTCGTGTGGAGCAGCAGCGGCGAGCGCCGCCGGGTGGGGCTGCAGGCGCGGCCCGTGGCCGACTTCTACGCCGAGCTCGTCGTCGTCCTCGACGCCCTCGGGATCGACAGGCCGCACCAGCCGCGGCCCAACGAGGTGGACCCGTCGATCCCCTTCGCCGAGGACGACGTGCACTCCGCCTACGAGCCGGAGGCCGCGCACCTGTTCTGGCGGCAGCTGGTGGCGGCCGACCGCGTGCTGGGCCGCTTCCGCGCCCGGTACAGCGGGAAGGTCAGTCCGGTGCACTTCTTCTGGGGCTCGATGGACCTCGCGTGCACGCGCTTCTCCGGCCGCCCGGCGCCGCAGCACCCCGGCGGGGCGCCGAACTGCGGTGACTGGGTGATGGTCGAGGGGTACTCCCACGAGCTGAGCAGCTGCGGCTTCTGGCCCGGCGGCGGCGAGGAGGGCGCCTTCTACGCCTACGCCTACCCCGAGCCCGACGGCTTCCACGACACCGCGGGCCTGCCCGACGGGTCCGTCTACAGCATCGAGGGCGGCCAGTTCCGGCTGCCGTACGAGGCGGTGCGCACCGCCGCCGACCCCGACGCGACGCTGATGGCCTTCCTCCAGCGCACCTACGAGGCCGCCGCCGACCCCGCCGGGTGGGACCGGGCCGCGCTCGAGGTGGACCCCGACCGGTGGCAGCACCACCGCCGGCAGCGAGGATCGGGGCGTGGAGCTGGACGCTGACGTCGCCGTCGTCGGACTGGGTGCGATGGGCTCGGCCACCGCGTGGCGCCTGGCCGCGCGGGGCGTCGACGTCGTCGGGATCGAGAAGCACCGACCCGGCCACGTGCTCGGCTCCTCGCACGGCGGCACGCGGCTGTTCCGGACGCTGTGCATGGAGCACCCGCACCTCGTGGACGTGGCACGGGAGTCGGCGCGGCTGTGGCGGGAGCTCGAGGCGAGCAGCGGCACCGAGCTGCTGCGCCTGTCCGGCGGGCTGATGCTCGGCCCGCGCGGCGGGCACGTCATCGAGGGGACGCGGCGCGCGGCGGCCGCAGCGGGTGTCGAGCTGCACGACCTCACCCGCTCCGAGCTCGCCGCGCGGTGGCCGCAGCACGCCGGTCTCGGCCCCGACGACGTCGGCCTCTTCGACGAGCAGGCCGGGGTGCTGCACCCCGAGCACGGCGTGCAGGCGGCGTGCGCCGCCGCGGAGGCGACGGGTGCGACGCTGCTGCTCGACACCGGGGTGAGCCGCGTCGAGCTGGTCGACCAGGGAGCGGTGGTCGAGACCGCCGCCCGTCGGATCCGGGTGCGCCAGGTGGTGGTGACCGCCGGGCCGTGGCTGGGTGAGCTCGTGGCGGGGATGCCGCTGGAGGTGGTGCGCACGCCGATGACGTGGTTCGCCCCGCGCGCCGGCGTCGACGCGAGCACCTTCTCGCTGGAGAGGTTCCCGATCTTCATCCGCGAGTCCGCCGACGGCTCGGTGGCCTGGGGCCACGGCGCCGCCGACGAGCACGGCGTCAAGGTGGGCCCCGAGGACGACCCCGCCTACCGCCGCACCCGCCCCGACGACTGCGACCGCGCCGTCACCCCCGCCGACTCGGCGCACGTCTCCCGGGTGGTCGCGGCGTCGCTGCCGGGCCTCGACCCGACGCCGTCGCGGGTGACCACGTGCATGGTCACGCGCAGCCCCGACATGCAGTTCCAGCTGGGGCGTCCCCACGGCGACCCGCGCCTGGTGGTCGGCGGCGGCTGCAGCGGCCACGCGTTCAAGCACGCCACCGGCATCGGGGAGTCGCTCGCGCGCGCGGTGGTGGGGGAGGAGCCGTTCGTCGACCTCGGCTTCGCCGACGTCAACCGGTTCCTCTGACCGCGCCGGCCGCTCAGACGGTGACGGCCTCGCGCTGCTCGGGGAGGTGCAGGCGAGGCGCCGACACCGCCGCGTACAGCTCCGGGCGGCGGTCGCCGAGCAGGTCACCCAGGGCGCCGGCGCGCCGGTCCCGGGAGGCGCGCAGGTCGACGTCGGCCCACGCCGTCGCCGTCCCTGGGCCCGCCTCGGCGAGCACCCAGCCGTCGGCGCCCACCACGCACGTGCCCTCGGTCCAGTCGAGGCCGCGCTCGCGTCCGGTGCGGTCGCAGCAGACCACCACGAGGTGACCGGATCGGGCCGCGGCCATGGCGACCACCTGCCCGATGGGCCGCTCACCCGCCGGGCGCGACCCCAGCGCCCAGTTGGTCGGCACTGCCAGCAGGTCGGCGCCAGCGAGGACGGCCGTGCGGACCCACTCCGGGAAGCTGAGGTCGTAGCAGATGAGGGTGCTGATCCGCCCGTGCGCGGTCTCGACCACCGGCGGCGCCGCATGACCGGGGGAGAACAGCAGGCGCTCGCCGTCCCACAGGTGCGCCTTGCGGTAGACCGCCCGCACCCCGGTGCCGTCGACGACGGCGGCGCTGTTGTGGATCCGGCCGTCCTCGCCGAGCTCGCAGAACCCTCCGACCACCACGGCACCGGGGCGCCGCCGGCAGGCCGCCGCCCAGCCGTCCAGCACGGCGCTGTCGGCGCGGACCGCCACCGAGCGGGCCTCGGCCTCGTCGGCCAGTCCGTAGCCGGACGTCGCGAGCTCAGGGAGGACGACGACGTCGGCGCCGGCGTCGACGGCCGCGGCGATCGCCGTCGTCGTCCGTCGGGCGTTGCCGGGCAGGTCCAGCAGCGTCGGCGCGAGCTGGACGGCGGTGACCCGCGCCGTCGTCGCTCTCGTCGGGACGTGCTGGGAGGGCAGCGGGAGGCTCACAGCGAGCTCCTTCTCGGCGTCGCGCGGCGGTGGTGAGCGGAGGCTAGGGCCGCGCGCGGGCGCTGTGTGGGATGCGCGCCGAGACGGCTCAGACAGCGCAGTGACCTGCGCTCAACCGGTGACCACCTCGGCGGCCCAGACGACGTCGTCCGGCACCTCGACCACCACCTGCACCAGGTGCCCTCGGCCGGTGAAGCGGTAGACCGGGGCGCCGTCCGGGCAGGTCCGCGGTGCGGCCTCCGATCCGGCGAGACCCACGCCCAGGGGCGTCGGCCGCAGGCAGCTCACGACGACGACGTAGCGGGCGCCGTCCTCCGTGAGCATCACGGGCAGGGGCGCGCTGCCGCGGTGGGCGTCCGCCGGCACCACCACGTCCTGCGGCGAGGCGCTGCGCACCCGCGCGACCGCGACCCGCTCGGCGGTCCTGGAGTCCACCCACACCCCGGGGGCCAGCTGGTCGTACCCGGCGCGCGCGGTGGTAGCGCTGCCACCGCCCGCGCCGGCTGTCTCCAGGGCGACCGGCAGGTCTGGTGACAGCAGATCACCGAGGACGACGGCGGCCAGCGCCGCGAGCGCGGTGGCCTCGGTGAGGCGATGGCGCCAGCGGTGGTGGGGGAGGTGTGCTTCTCGTGGTGCGTCGTCGGCGCAGCGGAAGGGCTCGTCGAGGTCGACGAGCAGGACGTCGACGTCCTCGTCCGCCCTGAGGGCCATCACCCAGCCTCTCACTCCGCACGCCCGTCCGCGCCTCCCCGCAGGGGCCCGGTGGTGGTGATGGTGGCGGCGTGTCGAGGTTGCGCTCCGTGACGAAGCGGGTACTCCTCCAGCATGGACGCGTGGCGTTCGCGTGGAGGCGCAGCGGCGGTCTCACGGCCCCGCCGCCGGTGGGGCGTGCGGGGAGGGCTGGCCTCGGGAGGCTGTTGCGCGGTGCTGGTCCTGGGCAGCGCCGCCGGACTGCCCGGTGCGGCTGACGCGGCTGCTTCGCCGGCCCGGTCCGCTCCGGTGGCCGCGGTCCTGGCCGCCCCGGCCCACTCGACCGTGACCGGTCTGCGCACCGGTCGGCACGCCGGTTTCGACAGGGTGGTCATCGACCTCGCCGGCGGGGTCCCTGACCACCGCGTGCGGTGGCTGCCGCGGGGAGAGCAGCTCCGCGCGGACGGCAGCGGCGACGTCGTCCGGCTGCAGGGCGACCGCGTCCTCGAGGTGACCCTCACCGGCGCCGACCGGTTCCAGGCGGCGAGCAGGACGGCGCCGAGGCTGCCCGCCGTCCGCTCGACGTACCTGTCGCCGAGCTTCGAGGCGACCGTGCAGGTGGGCGTCGGCGTGCGGACGGTGGACGGGGCCCGGGGGCGCGTCCTGCGGGTCTTCGAGGTCCACGGGGAGCACCCTCGGCTGGTCATCGACATCGTCCACCCCGGGCGCTGACGGTCAGGTGACCCCGGACGGCGCGATCGTGACCGCCGCCCGGTGGACACCCAGGCTGCGTGCTCGCCGCGACGAGGGCGCTCGCGGCGTGTCCTGCACCGGACACCGCCTGGTCGGCGCCACGCTCGTCGTCTGGAACGGTCTGGAGGAGCGATGAACTACTGCACCAACTGCGGGTCGGGGAGGTCCGGGGGCAACTTCTGCGGTGAGTGCGGCCACCGCCACGACGCCGGCGCCGTTCTCGTCGAGGAGGGCTACGAGGAGGAGCTCGCGGCCCCCGCCGCGCGGTCGTCGTCGGGGGGCAGTGGGTGGCTCGTGGTGCTGGGCATCGCGCTGGTGCTGGCCCTCGTGTTCGGCTACGGGGCGTCCCGGCCCGACATCGACACGTCCAGCCCCGCCTACGCCGAGGGCCGGCAGGCCGCGGCGGCGTACATCGCCTCCGGCGCCGAGGTGACCGCGGCGACCACCGCCCTGCAGGTCTGCGAGGTGAAGGTGGGGTCGGCAGCGACCGACGAGGCCAAGGCGGCTGCCGCCAACAACGAGGCCGGGTGCAAGGCCGCGCTCGAGGAGCACCTCCACCCGAAGGGCTGACCCACCAGCGGCGCTCTCGGCGCCGGTGGGTACTGCGTCGTGGCGCGTGCCCAGACCTGTGAAGATCTCCCGATGGACGTGGAGTTCCTCGGCATGGGTGCGCCGAACGCCCACAGCGAGCTGCTCGACAGGACGGGTCCCGCGCTCGACCCCGCCTACCTCACGCGCGTGGTGCGCGCCCACGAGGAGGCCGGGTGGGACCACGTGCTGTTCGCCTACAGCTCCGGCAGCCCCGACCCCGCGCAGTGCGCCCTGTTCGCCGCCACCGTCACCGAGACCATCAAGATCCGGTTGGCGCACCGCCCCAACGCCTCCCACCCCACGGCAGCGGCCCGCACCTTCGCCAGCCTCGACGCCCTCTCCGGCGGCCGGCTGACGGTGCACGTCATCACCGGCGGGTCCACCGCCGACCAGGCCCGCGAAGGCGACCACGTCACCAAGGACGAGCGCTACGACCGCACCGCCGAGTGGATGTCCGTGGTCATGCGCGCGCTCACGCAGACCGAGCCGTTCTCCCACGAGGGCCGCTACTACCGCTTCGACGACTTCGCCCTGCAGGTCCGCCCCGTGTCCAGCCCGCGGCCGCTGTTCTCCTTCGGCGGCTCCCCACCAGCGGCGTACCGCGTCGGTGCGGCGCAGGCCGACGTCTTCGCCCTGTTCGGCGAACCGCTGGACAGCACGCGCCAGCAGATCGCGTCCATCGAGGCCGCCGCTGCCGCCGCTGGCCGGGAGCGACCGCGGCTGCAGATCGCCTTCCGCCCGATCATCGCCCCCACCGACGCCCAGGCCTGGGCCAAGGCCGAGGACCTCCTGCGCCGCATCACCGACGTCGCCGAGCAGCGCCGCCTCGCGGCCGCGCTCGCGGGCCGCGCCGCCGAGCCGGTGGAGAACGCCGGCGCGCAGCGGCTCATCGAGGTGGCGCAGCAGCAGGAGCGCTGGGACCGCGCCCTCTGGACGCCCACCGTCACCGCGGCCGGCAACTACGGCAGCGTGACCGCGCTGGTTGGAAGCCCGGAGACGGTGGCGGCGGCGCTGCTCGACTACGCGGACCTCGGCTTCGAGATCTTCGGGCTGCGCGGCTACGACTTCATCGCCGACGCCGAGGAGTTCGGCCGCGAGGTCATCCCCCTCGTGCGCGCCGAGGCCGCCCGCCGCTCCGGGTGAAGCGCACCGTGAGCACCTGGAAGGCCCCCAGCGCGACCTCGTAGGTGCGTCCTCCCTCGGAGGCCGCTGGGGACAGGTGCTGGTCCCCGCTCCGCTCGAGGAGGTCGGTGAGCAGCGCCTCCCCGTGCTCGAAGCTCGCGGTGAGCCGGGTGGTCGCCGCGCCGCCGTGGCGCTCGGAGAGCCGGACCACCACGTCGCCCGAGCCGTCGGCGGCCAGCTTGACCGTCTCGACGACGACCGCCGGCTCACTGGAGGCCACGAGCGGCTCCACCGCGCCGCCAGCTCCTCCGGGGCCGTTCGGGACGGGGCGCAGCGGCCGGGTCGTCCGGTACCCCTCGCGCACGGCGTCGGCGATGCTGCCCACCAGCACGGCACTGCGCAGCACGTGCTGGCCGCGGTCGGCCGCCGGGTCCGGGTAGCTCGGAGCGCGCAGCAGCGACTGCCGCACCCTCACCGACGTGCCGGTTCCCCGCTGTGCCCCGTCGCCGCGTCGTGCGCGGCCAGCGCGCGGGAGGCGCTGCACGTCGTGCCCGTAGGAGTCCGCCTGCAGCAGCGCCACCCCGAGGCTCGCGTCGGCGACGTGCACCCAGCGGTGCGCCACCGCCTCGAACCGCGCGACGTCCCACGAGGTGTTGCGGTGCACCGGCCGCGTGACGTGCCCGAACTGCACCTCCGAGGCGGCCGTGGTGGTGTGCACGTCCACGTCGAGCGCCAGCTTCAGCAGGTGCTGGCCGTGGTGCCAGTCCACGGCCGTGGTGATGTCCAGGCGGTCAGCGCCGGGCAGCAGCGCGAAGGTCTGCACCACCCGGGACGGCTGCTGCGCCGCCGCGGAGGCCGGCAGGGTCCTCTCGACGACGACGGCGCGCCCGTCCTCCACGCGCAGAGCGTCGACGCCGGTGACGTCCACGGGATGGGCGAGGTCGGCGGCGTCGAGGTCCCACGCGTCGTACTGCGCGGGGGTGTCGCGGAACAGCTGCAGCAGGCCGAGCACGCCACCTGGCGGCACCACCTCCCGGCCCGCGAAGGGCCCGGTCAGCGCCCGCAGCGACACCACCAGCCCGCGGTCGTCGACCACGGCGCGCAGCACGCCGTTGTCCAGCACGGTCTCGTCGTCGTCCTGGGTGACCGCCACCGGACGGGGGAGGGGCTCCGGGACGCCGGTGCCGTGCGCGGGCACCCCGCGCCAGGCGTGCGGCGTCGGGTTGGCCAGGGCGCCTGTCGCGTCGCCCCCCAGCGCGGTGAGCGCCTCGGCGATCAGCGCTTCGAGGTCTGCGGCGACGCGGGCGTGCTCGGCCTCGGCCTGGTCGTGCACCCAGCCGATGGAGGAGCCGGGGAGGATGTCGTGGAACTGGTTCAGCAGCACCGTGCGCCAGGCCTCGCGCAGCCGCTCGAGCGGGTAGGGGCGGCCGGCGCGGACGGCGGCGGTGGCGGACCACAGCTCGGCCTCGTGGAGCAGCCGCTCGCAGCGCCGGTTGCCGCGCTTGGTGCGCGACTGCGCCGTGTACGTGCCCCGGTGGAACTCCAGGTACAGCTCACCCGCCCACACGGGCAGCGCGTCGAGGCCGCCGAACGCCTCCAGCGCCGCGTCGACGAACGCTGACGGCGGCTCCAGGGAGACGGTGGGGGAGCCGTCGAGGTCGGCCAGGCGGCGCGCCGCGCGCAGCGCCTCCCGGGTGGGGCCCCCGCCGCCGTCGCCGTAGCCGAACGGCACCAGCGACCGGTTGCCTGCCGCGCCCGCGCCGCCCGGCGCGCCGGCCGTGGCCGCCGCCTGCCGCGACGCCTTGGCCAGCTCGCGCGCCGACAGGTCGGAGTTGTACGTGTCCACCGGCATGAGGTGGGCGTAGAGGCGGGAGCCGTCCAGGCCCTCCCACGCGAGGTGGTGGTGGGGCATGGGGTTGGTGTCGTTCCAGGCGAGCTTCTGCGTGGCGAACGCCCGCATCCCCGCACCCACGGCCACCTGCGGCAGCGCCGCGGAGTACCCGAAGGAGTCGGGCAGCCACAGCACGTCGCTGCTCGCGCCCAGGTGCTCGGCGAACCACCGCGAGCCCTCCAGCAGCTGCCGCACCAGCGACTCACCCGTGGGCAGGTTGGTGTCGGACTCCACCCACATCCCGCCCACCGGCACGAACCGCCCCTGCGCCACCCGCTCGCGGATGCGCTCGAACAGCTCCGGGTGGTCGGTGCGCACCCACTCCAGCTGCTGCGCCGAGGAGCACGCGAAGACGAGGTCGGGCTCGGAGTCCATGAGCGCCAGCACGTGCGCCGTGGTCCGCGCGATCTTGCGCCGGGTCTCGCGCACCGGCCACAGCCACGCCAAGTCGATGTGGGCGTGCCCCACCGCGCTGACCCGGTGGGCGCTCGCCGCGGCGGGACCGGCCAGCACTCCCGCGAGCGCCGCGCGCCCGGCGGCCGCGGTGCTCGCCACGCCGGCCGCGCTGAACGGGTCCACGGCCGACTGCGCGGCCACGAGCGCGTCGAGCAGCTCCCGGCGGCGGGGTGAGTCAGCGGGGAGCTGCTCGGCGAGCTGCCGGACGACGACGACGTCGGCGACCAGCTCCTCCACGAGCGGGCTCGTCACCACCAGCGCGACCTCGCCGAGCCGGCGCAGCGGACGCGCTCCGGCGCTCTGGCGGCGGCCCAGCGGCGTGGGGGTGAAGCGCAGCGGCGAGCGCCCGCCCCCGCCGGACAGGTCCGGGTTGGAGGCGGCCTCGACGTGCAGCACCACGCGCTCGCCGGGGGCCGCCGCCAGGCGGACGCGGCGGCTGCGCGGGTGGAGGGAGTCGACCACCGCGCCCGCGTCGGTGTGGACGAGGCCCTCGGCGTCGAAGCCGGGCTGGCCGGAGGTGAAGCCGAGGTCGGCCTCGAGGTGGAGGACACCCCGCGGCAGCACACGTCGCGGCAGCGCGCCGCTCGGACGACCGCCGTCGTCGTCGTCGTCCTGGTCCTCCTGCGGGGCGGACAGGAGCGCCGACCACTGCGGCGGCACGACGCCCTCGAGCCGGAACCACGTGGTGGACCACGGCGGCCCCCACGCCTGCCCCGGCTCCGCCGGGGCGCCCTCGCCCGCCTCGTGGGCGGCGCGGGCCACGGCGAAGGGCACGGGCTCACCGGTCAGCCCGTCGGCGCCGGGCACCTCCCACGCGGTGAGCGCGAGCTGCTCGCCGACCGGCAGGCGGGCCTGCACCACGGCCGGCAGCAGCCGTTCGGCGAGCCACCTGTCGGTGCGGGCGAGGAGGTCCTCGACGGAGGCGGCGTGGGGCTGCGGTGCGGGGGACACGAGGGGGTTCGCTCAGTCCTTCAGGCCGGCGTTGAGGTCAGCGCTCATGACGTAGCGCTGGAACACGAGGTACAGCAGCACCAGCGGCGCCATCGAGATCACCGACGCACCCAGCAGCACCGACCAGTTGACGTTCTCCGCCCCGACGATGCTCTGCAGGGCGATCTGCAGCGTGTACTGCTTCGGGTCGTTGAGCACGATCAGCGGCCAGATGTAGTCGTTCCAGCGCCACTGGAAGCTGAAGATGGCCAGGGTGATCATGATCGGTCGCGAGATCGGCAGCATGATGCGGAAGAACGTCTGCAGCTCGCTGGAGCCGTCGATGCGTGCGGCCTCGAGCAGCTCGTCCGGCACGGTGGTGAAGAACTGCCGGAACATGAACACGCCGGTGGCGGTGAGGATCGAGGGCACGATGACGCCGGCCAGGTGGTTGTAGAGGCCCAGGTCGCGCACCACGAGGAACGACGGGGACAGGATCACCTCGGTGGGGAGCATCGTCGTGGCGATGACGCACACGGCGAACGCGCTCAGCCACCAGCTGCGGTACTTCGCCAGCGCGTACCCCGCGGCGGCGCTCGCGATGACCGTGAGCACCGTGGTGATCGTGGCCACCAGCAGCGTGTTGCCGAAGTAGCGGTAGAAGTCGAACTGGGTCCAGGCCTGGCTGTAGCCGGCCAGGGTGGGCTGCTTCGAGAAGAGCGTCAGCGGGTAGCTGAACAGCTCACCGGCGGGCTTGATCGAGCTCAGCACGAACCACGCCACGGGCACGCCGTAGACCACCACCAGCAGCCACAGCACCGCGGTGGCGCCGAGGGTGCGGGGTGCCTCGGCGCGGCGGCGGGAGCGCTGGGCGGCCTTGCGCTGCGCTGACGGGCTGGGACGCTGCGCGGTCGTGGCGCTCATCGGTTCGCCTCCATGCGGCGGTTGACCAGCATCTGCACCAGGGCGATGACCATGAGGATGAGCAGGAGCACGAACGAGGCGGCGCTGGCGTAGCCGATCTGCGCCCGCTCGAAGCCGGTCCGGTAGATGTACTGGACGATGAGGTTGTTCTCGCTGCCCGGGCCACCACCGTTGAGGGCCTGGATCAGCGCGTACTCCTTCATCGCCCCGATCGTGCCCAGCAGCACCACGATGAACGAGGTGGGTGCGATGCCCGGCAGCGTGATGTACCGGAACTTGTGCCACGGGCCGGCGCCGTCGAGGGCGGCCGCCTCGTAGTAGGACTTCGGGACGCTCTTGAGGGCCGCGATGAACAGCAGCATCGTGAAGGCGGTGCTGCCCCAGGTGGACGCGATCACCACGATGATCAGCGACAGGTTCCCGTTGCTCTGCCAGGCGACCTCGTGCAGGCCCACCTGCAGCAGCAGGTAGTTGACCAGGCCGAAGTTCTCGCCGAACAGCCAGCGCCAGATGACGCCGGCGACGATGGGGGAGATCAGCCACGGCACGAAGAAGATGACCCGGGCCACCGTCTTGCCGCGGGTGTACTCGCTGGTGAGGAGCACCGCCGACAGCAGCGAGACCACGTACGTGGCGGGCACGACCATGAGCGTGAACAGCAGCGTCCGCGTCAGCGCCGCGTAGAAGGAGCTGTCGGCGAACAGCGAGGTGTAGTTGTCCAGGCCGACGAAGCGCGCCGGGCCGACGCCGGTGTAGCTGGTGAACGAGTAGTACAGCCCGATCGCCGCCGGCCACACGAAGAACAGGGCGAACATCACGGCGTTCACGGCGATGAGCGCCAGCGGCGCCAGGACGTACCCGGGCGTGCGCGCCCGGCCCGCTCGGCCCGCGCGCCCCGTGCGACCGGGGCGGCCGCGCCGGCCCCGCGCGGGTGCGGTGGTCACCGGGGGCGTCGGCACGCCCGCGGTGATCGGGGCTGTCTGTGACACGGTCCGTCTCCTTCGGCGTCCTGGGGTGCTGGCCGGGGTGCTGGTGAGCTGCGGGTCCGGGCCGCCGGGCCGGCCGGTCTCCTGGACCGGTCCGGCCCGGCGGCAGCCGGGGTGGGGCTCAGCGCGTCAGCTCTTGCCGCCGACCTGCTGCTCGTAGCCGGCGGTGATGTTCTTCAGCGCCGTGGCCACGTCCTGCTGGCCGTTGATGGTCTTGGCCAGCTCGTCCTTGGTCGGGTCCGTGGTGAGGCTCTTGCCCTCCAGGGCCCACTGCAGCTGGGACTTGTAGAAGGTCGTGGAGATCGGGTCGTACAGCTCGATCTCCTTGAGGTACAGGTCGAACGCGGCGGTGGCCGCCGGGGTGGTGAAGCCGTACTGCGGGCTCAGGCCCGTCTCCACCGGCAGGTAGCCGTTGGTGGCCACGAGCTTGGTGTAGTTGGCCGGGTCGTACATGAACTTCACGAACGCCTTCGCGACCTCGGCCTTGGCACCGCCGTTGTCGAACGCGACCACCACGCCGCCGGCGTTGACGTCGCTGGCCTGCGTCGGCTGGGCCGGGGTGGGCACCGAGGCCCACTCGAAGCCGGTGATGGAGGAGGCGAAGTCGGCCACCTGCCACACGCCGGACCAGTACGCGGTCACCTGGCCGCTCTTGAACAGCGCGTTCGGGTCGGCGCCGGAGGTCCACACCGACTTCGGCATGACGACGTCGTCGTTCATCGCCACGAACTTCTCGAGGGCGCTGGTGGTCTGCGCGTTCGGGGCGAACGAGCCGTCCTCCTGCTGCTCCATGTAGTTGCCGCCGTGCTCGTAGACGAACGCGCGCAGGCGGGAGGGGGAGTTGTCGAAGGTCAGGTCGTACTTGGCGCCGGTGGCCTCGCGGACCTTGGTGGCGTCGGCGAGGAACTGGTCCCACGTCCAGGTCTGGCTCGGGTCCGTCGGGTAGGCGACGCCGGCCTCGTCCCACAGGCTCTTGTTGATGAACATCCCCGACGCGGTGACGTCGCTGGGGATGCTCAGCACCTTGCCGGAGTTGGCGCCCTCGGTCGACGTCACGACGTACTTGCTGTCGATCTTGTTGGCCGGGTCCTCGGCGACGTCCTTGAGGTCCTGCAGCGAGTTGACCCAGATCGGGTCGATCGAGGGCACGTTCGCGGCGTCCGGGAGGGCGTTCGCCTGCGCCGACTGCTTGAGCTTGGTGACGTACCCGTCGTAGGGGACGTTGGTGATGTTGACGGTGGTGCCGGTCTTCGCCTGGAAGTCCTTGGCGAGGTCGTAGTAGCCCTTCGCCTGCGCGTCGCTGGCCGAGAGCCAGAAGTCGATGGACTTCGCCGCGCCACCGCTGCCGGTGTCCGCGTCGTCGCCACCGGAGCCTCCGCAGCCGCTGAGCGCCAGGGCGGCGCCGAGGCCGGCGGCCAGCAGCGCGAGCGCCCTGCGGCCCCCTCGGAACGTCGTCATCTGCACGGGTGATCCCCTCCGTCCGGCTGTCGCGCCGTCGCGACCTGCTGATGCTGGACCGTACGAGGAAAGCGTTTACCGCGTCAAGGGAGGTCCTGACATCCGGCCCGTCACGAAGAGGTCTCAGCGGGCGGGGGCCAGGAGACGTCGGTGCTCATCCCGCCCAGCGCGCGCCGGTGGCGCGGAACAGCCCGCCGTCGCCGTGCACGACGGCGTCCAGGGCCGCGTCGACGCCTTCCAGCACCGGGCGGCGTGCGCCGCCCACGCCCTCCCAGCGCACGTGCGCCGGGTCGACGGCCGTCACGGTGGCGGCCCGCACGGCCTCCACCACCTCCACGAACCCGGCGGTGGCCGCCAGCGGCGCCAGCAGCGGACCGCCGTCGGTGCGCCGGGCCAGCAGGTCCTCCAGCAGCCCCCTGCGCGGGTGCTGGCCGGCCAGCCCGGGCCGCTCCAGGAGGTCCGGCAGCGGACCCGCGCCGGCTGCCCCTGGGCTGCCTGAGCTGTCGGTGCTGTCGGTGCCCGGGAGCACCTCGACCCTGTCGACGTCGTAGTGCAGCCGCAGGGACGCCCGCGCACCGGTCACCTGCACCCAGGGGCGCGCGTCCGCTGGTCCTGCCAGCGTGAACGCCCCCACCACGGGCACGCCCGCCGCCGGGGTGCCGTCAGCGGCCACCACGCGCAGCGCCGCGGTGTCGTCGGCCTCGATGTCGCGGGAGCGGAAGAGCTCCACCTCCACCCGCGCCACGGCGTCGGCGCCGGTCAGACCCGCCAGGTGCAGCAGATCGGCCACGGCGTGCGCGAAGGGGTTGGTGAGGGCCCCGTCGACGACGTCGACCCCGCCCAGCGTCCGCCGCCCCGCCCACGGCGCCCGGGCGTAGTACGCCGCGTCGCGGGTCCAGCTGCCGCGCGCCGAGATGCGCCGCACCTCGCCCAGTGACCCGTCGCGCACAGCAGCGCCGACGGCGGCCAGGGCCGCTGACCCGAGCGCCTGGAAGCCCACCTGCACCCGGCCCGGGCTCGCGGACTCCACCGCGAGCAGCTCGGCCAGCTGCTCGCGCCGCGTCACGGGCGGCTTCTCCAGCAGCACGTCGGCGCCCGCCTCCAGCGCCTGACGGCCCAGCGCGGCGTGCGTGTGCAGCGGAGTGGCGACCACCACCACGTCGACGGGCTGGTCGGCGAGCAGCGCGTCGAGGTCCGGCCAGCGGGCCGGGAGGTCGGTGTCCGGCACCACCGCGCCGCCGTCCGCGACCACCGGGCCACCCTTCGGGTCCACCAGCCCCACGAGCCGCGCGCGGCCCTCCCGCTGCAGGCGCAGCGCGGTGGCCACGTGGTTGGCGCCGTACCCGTGGACGCCGACGACGACGATCCGCGGCAGCGTCACGGCCGCTGCGCCAGCTCGTGATCGCCGGTCCGGAAGCCAGGCATCAGCTCGACGCGCAGCCGCAGGCGCGAGGGCGTGCTGCCCGCGAGCACCAGCAGCTCGCTGCCACGAGCGCCCATGGCGTCGGTGCCGCCGAGGTGGCCGTAGTCCTCACCCGGCTCGTAGGCGGCGACGCCGCCGGGCGCTGCGGTGGCTCCGGCGGCGGTGAGTGCGCCGGAGGCCTCGACCACCTCGACGCGCAGCGCGTCGTCGCCGACCGTCCAGGTGGCCACCGCACCGGGCTCACCGGCCAGCAGGTGACGACCGTCGGGCAGCGCCACGAACTGCTCCGCCGACCCGGCTCCGAGACGGCCGTCTGCCTCTGGGCGGAGCGCGAGCTCCAGCAGCCAGTCGACGCTGGGCCCGGCGGGCGCCGAGACCACGTCCACCACCAGCTCCGCGCCGCCGTCGGTGAGCAGCACGTCGACGGACGTGGTCAGCCGCACCTCGTCGCGCTCGCGCTGGGCGAAGGCCATCGCGGCGCTGAAGCGGCCGTCGTCCTGCACGGCGTAGACGCCGTCCGCGTCCAGCAGCGGCGGGGCCAGCGGCTGGTAGTAGGCGGCGCTGACCTCTTCGCGCAGGTGGAGCGTCTCGCCGCCCTGGCCGAGGTCCGCGGGGCGGAAGGGGCCGAGGCCGAAGAACGTTCGGCTCAGGCGCACCGAGTCCAGCACGGCGCGGCCGGCCAGGGCCCGCAGCACCGTCGGGTTGACGGCCAGGCCCGAGCAGATGCGCCGGTGCTCGGCGTGGTCGCTGTTCGCCGCCACCACGACGGCCGCCCCCGGGCGGTGGTCCACCACGAGCCCGCACCCGAAGGTGCGCCGCCGGCGAGTCGGCGGGGGAGCGTCGGCGGGCAGCGGCGAGCCGACCCGCGGGTCGAGCAGGAGGGCGGCGGCTGCGGCGGCGCCGTCGAGGTCGTCGTGAGAGCCGGCGGCGTGCAGGCCCTGCGCCACGGCACGGCGGGCGGCCCAGGCGAGGTCACCGCGGCCGGTGGCCACCGCCACCGCGCGCAGCGGCACCGCGAACGCGGCCAGCGGGAAGTCGGAGCGGCGCTGGTCCTGGCGGCGCGAGTGCACGGTCTCCACCGCGCCGTCGGGCAGCAGCAGGTCGAGCAGGGCGTCGAGGCTGCTCTCGACGACGGCGAGCAGGTCCGGCCGGTCCAGCACGTCCGCAAGCAGCAGCAGCGACGGGTCGGACACGGCGGCGGCGTAGTTGGCGCTGCGCTCGGAGAACAGGCCGTCGGCGTCGACGTCCACGCCCTCGGCCAGCCACTGCCCGATCCGCGTGCGCAGCGCGCTCGCCGTCGGCTCAGGAGGGCTGAGGCGCAGGAGGCGGCCCAGCGCCGCCGAGAGCTCCCAGCGGTGGTTGGGCGTGTGCACCCCGCCGACCAGCAGCGGCGGCGTGAGGGCATCGAGCAGCTCGGCCAGGCCCTCGCGCACCCGCGCTGCGGCACTGGCGGGCGCTCCCGCAGGGGCGTCCCACCGGTCGAGGAGCAGCGCGGCGTCGGCGAGGTCGTTGATGCTGAAGGCCGAGTCGGGAGGTGAGTCGACGTTGTCGCCGCCGGCGAAGAGCCCGCTGGGGTTCTGCCGCGCCCGCAGCGCCGCCAGCAGCGGCAGCGCCCGTGTGAGCAGCTCCTCTGCGGAGCCACCGACGCCGAGGACGCTGGCCACCACGAGCGCGCGCACGCGCGCGGCGAGCGGCCGGTGGGCCAGCCGGGCAGCCTCGCCCGGGTCTTCGGCGAGCACCCGTGCGACGTCGTCCGCCAGCGCCGAGGCCACCGCAGCGGCGAACTCCTCGTCGCGCTGCGCCGCGGTGGGGAGCGGGACGCTCACAGCGCGAGGTGCCTCACGCTCGCGGCGGTGGCGCGGGCCACCTCCAGCGGGTCGGTGGCCCACACGTCGGCGTTGAACACCTCGACCTCCACGTCACCGGTGTACCCGGTGGCCGCGACGGCCTCGACGAGGGGGGCGAGGTCGACGACGCCGTGGCCGGGCAGGTGGCGGTTGAGCAGGACGTCGGAAGCGATGGGCACCATCGCGTCGGCCAGCTGGAAGCTGGCGATGCGCCCCTCTCTGCCGGCGCGCGCGATGCCCTCGGCCACCCGGGGGTCCCACCACAGGTGGTAGGTGTCGACGACGACGCCGACGGCCCGCGGGTCGAACGGCGCCGCGAGGTCGAGCGCCTGCTCCAGCGTCGAGACGACCGCGCGGTCGGCGCAGTGGATGGGGTGCAGCGGCTCCACCGCCAGCGTCACGCCGGCGTCGAGGGCGTACGGGGCCAGCTCCGCGAGGGCGTCCGCGACGGCAGCGCGCGCGGCGGGCAGGTCCTTGCTGCCCGCTGGCATCCCGCCCACCACGAGCACGAGCACCGCCGCCGAGCCGGGAGCGCCGGCTGCGGCCAGGGCGGCGCACTCGTCGACGGCGCGGCGGTTGTCGTCGAGGGCGGCCCGGCGCTCCGTGCCCTCCGGCATGGTGAAGAACCCGCCGCGGCACAGCGAGGAGAACCGCAGGCCCGAGCTCGCCAGCTGCTTCACCGCGACGTCGAGGCCCACCTCGGCGACCTCCTCGCGCCACAGCCCCACCGCGCCGATGCCGGCCTCGCCCGCCACCTCGAAGACGCGGGGCAGGCCCGCGCGCTTGACCGTGGCGGAGTTCAGCGAGAGCCGCGGGGACACCTGCGGGGCGGGCGCGCTCGTCGTCGTGCTCGTCTCAGGGGTCATGAGGCCACCCCGTGCACGGCGAGCAGCGCGGCCCAGCGCTGCGCGGCCAGCTCGGGCTGCTCCAGGGCGCCCGCGGCGTCGGCCAGGCGGACCAGCTCGGACAGGTGCGGCAGGGAGCGGGCGCTGTGCAGGCCGCCGACCATCGCGGGGGAGGCCTGGTGACCGTTGAGCCACGACAGGAACGCGACGCCCGTCTTGTAGTAGTAGGTCGGGACGGCGAAGACCTGCCGCGAGAGCGCCTCGGTCGGCTCGAGGATGCGCCGGTACTCGCGCTCACCCTCCTCACCGCCGCCTTGGAGGGCCTGCAGCGCCGCGGAGGCGTTCGGGCCGACGGCGGCGAACGCGCCGAGCAGCGCGTCGGAGTGCCCGCCCACCGCTCCGTCAGCAGATGCGTCACCGGCGATGAGGTCGACGTAGTGGAAGTCGTCCCCGGTGAAGACCCGCGCCGGCGCGGGGACGAGCTGGCGCAGGGCCACCTCGGCGTCGGCGTCGAGGAGGCTCACCTTGACGCCGCGGACCGCGCCGGGCAGGCCGGCGGCGTCCTCGATGATGCGCACCACGGTCTTGGAGGCGGTGGGCACGTCGTCGGAGCCCCAGTACCCGGCGAGCGCCGGGTCGAAGGCGGTGCCGAGCCAGTGCAGCAGCACGGGCGCGCCGGCGCGGGCGATGACGCGGGAGTAGACGCGCTCGTAGTCGCCCGCGCCCTCGGCCACGCGCGCCAGGTGCCGGGAGGCCATGAGGACGACGCCGGCGCCGGCGTCCTCCGCGTGCGCCAGCTGCTCGCAGTAGGCGTCGGTGATGGCGTCCAGGGAGGGAGCGGCCTCCTCGAGATGGTCGGTGCTGACCCCGACCACCACCGAGCCGCCGGCCTCGCGGGCGGCCGCGGCGGAGCGCGTCACCAGCTCGCGGACGGCGGCAGGGTCCAGGCCCATGCCGCGCTGGGCGGTGTCCATGGCGTCGGCGACGCCCAGGCCCCAGCCGAACAGGTGGTGGCGGAAGGCGAGGGTGGCGTCCCAGTCGATGTCGGCCGGGCTGCCGGGGGTGTTCTCCGCGGCCACGCGCGGCACCACGTGCGCGGCGGCGTACGCCGTGCGGACGGTGATCGGGCTGGTGGGGCGCGTGAACGCGGGCGCCTCGCGCAGCGCGATCGTGCGGGTGGTGCCGTCCGGGGCGAGCAGGACGGCGGTGGGGGCCGAGCCGAGAGCGCTCACGCCTGCACCTCGTCGGCGACGGTGAGCCGGCGACCCTCTCGGGAGGAGCGCAGGCCCAGCTCGGCCAGGAGCACGCCGCGGGCGCCGGAGGCGAGGTCGAAGGGGTAGGTCTCGTGGCCCGGCTCGTCGAGCACGTGCCGCAGGAACCCCTCCCACTGCGCGCGGAAGCCGTTCTCGGTCTCGGCGTTGTCGGGGACGGTGGTCCACGCGGCGCGGTGGTCGATGGGGTCGGGCAGGTCCGGGTTCCACACCGGCTTGGGCGTGGCCACGCGGGGCTGCGCCTCGCAGTGGAAGAGGCCGGCGACGGCGCTGCCGTGCGTCCCGTCGACGTGGAACTCCACCAGCTCGTCGCGGTGGACGCGGGTGGTCCAGCTGGAGTTGATCTGGGCGACCACGCCGCCGGCCAGCTCGAAGATGCCGTAGGCGGCGTCGTCGGCGGTGGCGGTGTAGCGCTGCCCGGCCTCGTCGACGCGGGAGTCGATGTGGGTGACGGCGCGGGCGTAGACCGCCTCGACGGGGCCGAAGAGGTGCTCCAGCACGTAGTTCCAGTGCGGGAACATGTCGACGACGATGCCGCCGCCGTCCTGCGCGCGGTAGTTCCAGCTGGGCCGCTGCGCCGGCTGCCAGTCGCCCTCGAACACCCAGTAGCCGAACTCGCCGCGCACGGACAGGATCCGGCCGAAGAAGCCGGAGTCGACGAGGCGCTTGAGCTTGAGCAGCCCCGGCAGGAAGAGCTTGTCGTGGACGACGCCGTTCTTGACGCCCGCGCGCTGCGCCAGCTCGGCCAGCTCGACGGCCTCGGCGTGGGTCTCCGCGGTGGGCTTCTCGGTGTAGATCGCCTTGCCGGCGGCGATGGCCCGGCGCAGCGCCGACGCGCGCTGGCTGGTGACGAGGAAGTCTCCGTAGACGCCGAACGCGTCGTCGGAGAGCACCTCGTCGAGGTCGGTGGAGACGTCCTCGACGTCGTGGCGGGCGGCGATCTCGGCGAGCTTGGCGCGGTTGCGGCCTACGAGCACCGGGCGGACCTGGGCGCGGCTGCCGTCGGCGAGGAGCAGACCGCCGGAGTCTCGGATGGCCAGGATCGAGCGGACCAGGTGCTGGCGGTAGCCCATGCGGCCGGAGGCCCCGTTGAGGATGACCCCGACCGTGCGCTGGCCGACCGGCTGGTCGAGGCGGCGGGTGGTGGCGCTGGGCGCCGGGGCGGTCGTCGTCACGGGGTGACCTCCATCGTCGGAGAGCTCGGCAGCGCGGGAAAACGCTTACCGCAACCCTGCCCGACGGTGCAGCGACCCGTCAAGGTGTTCCCGGGAGGGCGGCCAGCGCGTCGGCGACCTGCTCCGCGGTGAGCTGCGCGTCCGCGACGAGCACCCGGTGGGCCAGCAGCAGGTGCTCTCCCGGGGCGAGCACCACCTCGGTGGAGAACGCCGGCGAGGGCGCGATCCCGGGGAACTCGGCCGAGCGCACGAACCAGTCCGTCCGAGCGCCCGCGCGTCCGGGGACGTCGGCGGAGAGGTCGGCCACCAGCGCCACCGTGCCGCCGCTGCCCTCCTCGCCGTCCACCCCGTCGCGCGGACCGCTCAGCGCCAGCCATGGGGTGGTCTCGGACGGCGACCCCATCGCGACGTCCTCGGCGACCTCGCCGGCCGGCGAGAGCACCGGCCTTCCGGTCCAGGAGCGCGGCCCGCGCCAGAACAGTCCGCAGTACCCGGCTGCCGGTCGGCCCAGGGTGGTGGGGCTGCCGATCCGCAGCTCCTGGCCGGAGGTGTTGAGGAGGTCGCTGACGAGGTCCAGCGCCCAGGTGCCCGGCCGGTCGGGTGCGCCGCGGTCGGCGCTGTGCACCACGAGCGAGCGCCGCTCCAAGAACCACTCCGCGCCGCCGTGGGTGAGCCACTGCAGCTTCTGGTCCAGCTCGACCCTCTGCCCGTCCGCCGTCACCGCGGCGTGCTCGAACCCGAGGTGGCGGACGGACCCGACCTCCTCCAGCGGCAGGTACCCCTGGTCGGGCACGTAGGTGTTGCCGCCCCAGAAGTTCTGCGGCGCTCCGCGCTCGGGGGTGACGTGCGTGAGCGTGACCGCCAGCCCCTTGTGCCAGCGGTGGTCGTCGGGGCGGTGGTCGGTGACGACCGCGCCGCTCGTCGTGCGCAGCGGGTGCAGGTGCGGCTTGGGTGACTCCCACGGGTCGCTCGGGTCGTCGAGGACGTAGCGGAGCAGCTCGATGCCGCCGGCTCCGCTGTCGTCGCCGTCCTCGGTGGTCAGGACGACGACGACCTGCCCGTTCTCCTGATGCATCTCCAGCCGTGCGCCCCTGCTCTCCACCACGCCTCCGTTCAGCCCTGCCGATCGACCCCGTCCAGCCTCAAACGGTGCAGACGACGACGGTAAGCGTTTCCCGAGTCGTCGTGTTCTGCGAACATCAGCGCATGGCACGCAGGACAGAGACGTCGGCCGCGACGCTCACCGACGTCGCGCGACACGCCGGGGTGTCGCTGGCCACCGCGTCGAGGGCCCTCAACGGCAGCTCCCGGGTGGTGCGACCGGACCTGGCCGCGCGCGTGCAGGAGAGCGCCCGCGTGCTGGAGTACCGCGCCGACCCCAGTGCGCAGGCCATGGCGCGTGGTCGCACCACGGTGGTGGGGCTGCTGGTCACCACCATCTCCGACCCGTACTTCTCCAGCATCGCCGCCGGGGTCATGCAGGCCGCCGAGGAGCGCGGCCTCGTGGTGACCCTCGCCGCCACCGGCGGTGACCCGGCGCGCGAGCTGGAGCACGTGACGGCCCTGCGGGCGCAGCGCGCCACCGCGATCATCATCGCGGGGAGCCGACACAGCACCGGTGACGGCGCCGCTGACCCGCTGGCCGCCGCGCTGACCGGCTTCCGCGACAGCGGCGGCCGGGTGGCGGTGGTCAGCCAGCAGCGGCTGCCGGCGAGCACGCTCGTGGTGGACAACCGGGACGGCGCGCACCGCCTGGCCGCTGAGCTCGGGGGGCTGGGGTACCGCCGCTTCGGGGTGCTCGCGGGGCCGCCGGGGCTGCTCACCTCCGAGGACCGTCTCGACGGCTTCCGGGCGGGACTGGAGTCGGTCGGGCTGCCGCTGACCTCCGAGCGGGTGCTGCACGTGCCGTTCACGCGGGACGGCGGCCACGCCGGAGCCCTGGAGGTGGTGGAGCGCGGCTGGGACGTCGACTGCCTGTTCGCCGTCAACGACGTCATGGCCGTCGGTGCCATGGCGGCGCTGCGCGAGCGCGGGGTGACCGTGCCGGACCGGATGGCCGTGGCGGGCTTCGACGACATCGAGACCCTGCGCGACGTCACGCCGGCGCTGACCACCGTGCGCCTGCCGCTGGAGCAGATCGGGCGGGACGCCGTCGACCTGGCCCTCACCGCCGCCGACGACGGGGACGTGCGCGTGGAGCGGGTGCGCGGTGAGGTGGTGCTGCGGGGGAGCACCCCGGAGCGCTGACGAGTCGCAGAGACCCGGCGAGATCCCGTCCATCACCGCGTCCGCGGTGGACCTCGCAGACCAGAGGCGCGCAGAGCCCTTGGCGGCCGACGGCGGTACCGGTACCACCTTGGGATGTGATCGATCTCTTCGAGGGTGAGGGCGCTGAGTAGCCGTCCTTCACCCTGGAGCTCCGGTGCGGTGACTCTCGGTCGAGGTCGAGACGAACGTCCAGCCTGTCCCACACCGGCGGCTGAGCCCGCTCGACCGCTGTCGGTGCAGGGGTGCACGATCACCTCGTGTCCTCCAGCGCCGACAACGCCTTCTCGGGCGACTTCGGTGAGCAGTGGCTCCAGGTGGTCGCTTCCGGCGCCAAGCTCCTCCACGGGCGTCCGCTCACGCTCGACTTCGAGAAGGCCGACATCGAGATCGTGCTGCCCGAGGTGGTGCCCGGTACGGCGTACCCGACGGTCAAGGCCCAGGTGAAGACCACGGTGTCCGCTCGCGTGACGGACTCAGGCGACCTCGTCTACGACCTGGACGTCAGCACGTACGACCTCCTCAGGAGGACCGACCACGCGGTGCGACGCGTTCTCGTCGTCGTGGCTCTGCCCGGGGAGGACCTGGCCAGGGTGCGGGTCACCGAGGGCGGAACGCTGCTGGTGGGCAGAGCCCGCTGGGTTTCTCTCGAGGGTGCTGAGCCGACGTCCAACGCCTCGACCGTCAGCGTGACGCTGCCCGGCTCGCAGGTGGTCGACCCGGAGGGGCTGAGAGGGTTGCTGCTCCAGCACGGAGTTCGCACCCCGACCCCCGTTGCCGACGTCGATCCGTGGAGAGGAGGTGATGACGATGTCTGAGGTCTCCGACCGGCTTGAAGCAGTCGCACGCTACCTCGAGCGCACGTCGTGGCGCGCTGCCGATACCGATGACCGGACTGCGCTGTGGCTGCCGCCTCAGAGGGAGACCGCAGAGCCTGGTCTGCAGGTGGTCCTTCCCGTCAACCCGTCGCTGGCCGACGCGGCGGAGCTCATCGAGAAGTCGTTGCGCGTCGTGGCCTGGGCAGAACGGCGCAGCCTGGACGAGGTCCGCCACGACGTCGCCACCGAAGGTGCTGACCGGCTCTCGGTGCGCCTGCCGGCGGATGCCTTCGACGGTCAGGTCTCCCTGGCGACGGCTCCGGATCTGCTGGTCGCCGTCCGCAACCTGGTGGTCGGTGCTGCAGTCGGCGTGGAGACGGATGACCCGCTGGTGCTGCCGCCCCGCCGTCCGCAACAGGTGGAGGCGTACGTCAGCCGTGCCCAGGTGAGCACCCGCGCCGGAAGCTTCGTCGTTGACGTCGAGCTCCCCGGGGATGAGCGCACGTCCGACACGCTCGACCTGGAGACCGGCCCACCCCTGGCCCGTCGCATCACCGACAGGGTGCGAGCGGTCGCCGCCGGAGCCACCGCCCTCGCCACGCAGATCGGTGCCGGAGACCGTGACGTCACGCAGTTCGCGCAGAACGCGGCGGACACCGGGAACGCGACGGAGCTCGACGCTCTGGCGCAGCTCGGGCGGGGACAGGGTCGAGCGCACCGGTACCAGCTGCGACTCGCGCAGACACCGCTGTGGGGGACGACCTCCGCCCCTCCTTCGGTGTTCACGGTCACCCCCGCCCACCAGGCCGTGCTCGCCGAGGCAGCGACGTACCTGCGGGAGCGACGCTCACGTGATGGCGTGACCGTGACGGGTCTGGTGGTGCGCCTCGCCCGCTCGGGAGCGCACGGGGCAGGCGACGTGACGGTGGAGGGAGTCGATGACGACAGCGGTGTCGCCCGCCGCTACGCCGTCAACCTGTCCGAGGACGACTACCGCGACGCCATCCGTGCCCACACGGAGGGTTTCCGCGTGGTGGTCGTCGGTGATCTCGACGTTCGAGGCACACGGTTGTCCCTGCGCCGCGTCAAGAGCTTCGACGTGCTCGCGGACCCGTCCGGCGGCTGACTCAGCACCGGTGGTGCGGGACTCGTCCCGCCGAGCCTCCGCGCGCGAGCGGCGCGCCTGCAGGGGTGGGGCGCTTCGAGGTGGCGGCGTCGTTCCTCCTGACCGAGGGGAGGCTGCCGTGGGAGTCGCGATCGTCGACGCCGACGTCAACCTTCCACGGCCGTGATGAAGCCGATGCCGAGCTGGTGGATGAGGAAGTCGACCGTCTCGATGGCCAGAGCGTCCGGCGAGTCGAGCAGCAGCCACCGCAGGCGTTGAGCTCGGTGGACCTCAGCCGGGACGGGCCGGCCCTGGAGGCGCTGCCAGCAGTCGTCGTCAGGGTCCCCCAGCCTCCTCATCACCACGTCGACCACGCCGGGCCAGAGGGGCGAGCCCCACCAGTGGTGGCAGGACAGCCGCCCGTCCAGGGCGACCGCCAGGAGCGCCGTGTCCACGCCGTGCTCGTCGGCGATGTCGATGAGGCCCGCTACCCGGACCTCGGCCACGTCGATGAAGTCTTCGGTCTCTTCGGCTCCCAGGTCCAGCAGGTTGCGGCCGCCGGGCAGCACGCGCAGCGGGTGGAAGGCCACGGCCAGGGCTCCTTCGAGCCCCTGCTCGAGAGCATCGATGTCGGCCACGCCGCGGAGAGCTGTCCGGAAGATGCGCGTCGTGGACACGTTGATCCGGAACATCTCCGCGTCACTGATCCGGCTGTCCGGTCCGGCGTGCCAGTCCTCCAGGGCGGTGTTGCGCCAGTACAGGTGGGTCGCCCCGATGGCGGCCCACGCCTCGAGGACCGGGCGGTCTTCCACGTCGAGGCCGAGCTGGGCGGCGGCTTCCCGCAGGGCAGCCGGGTCGAGGCCGGGCGAGGTCACGTCGGACGTTCCTTTGACATGGGACCAGGCTGCCCACCACCACCGACATCCGGCATCTACCACCGACTGCTGCCGCTGAGACGAGGCGAACGGTTGAGGCGTCCCTCCGGGCGGGTGCCGTGCGGACCCGGGCGTGGGCGGAGAACCGGTGGCGGCCGCCTCGCAACACTTCGAACGGGGTCCGGGCGGGTGAGTCACCTGCCGCTGGTCTGCTCCACCGACTGATGCTCGTGGGGTGACCGCTCAACGCTTCCTCGGCATCGACCTCGCCTGGGGCGTGCACACAGCTGCCCGGCCCGCCCGCGAGACAGCGCTCGTGCTCCTCGACGACCACGGCCGCGTGCTGGACGCTGGCTGGTGCCGCGGTGTCGAGGCCGTGGTGAGCTGGGTCGACGATCGCGTCGAGGGCGAGGACGTCCTCGCCTTCGTCGACGCGCCGCTCGTGGTCGACAACCCCACTGGACAGCGGACCTGCGAGAAGCAGGTGGGTCAGCGGTACTGGCGCTCGCAGGTCTTCGCCAACAGCACGAGCCTCACCTCGCCGCACGACGCCGGGCTACGGCTCAGGGCGGCCTTGGAGGAGCGGGGCTGGCGGTATGACGCCGGGTGGAACGGCCCGGCAGCTAGCGGTCGCGTGATCAGCGAGTGCTACCCGTACACGGCGATCGTGGGCGTCGACGAGCTCGGCTACGAGGAGCGGCCCCGCTACAAGCGGAAGCCGAGGAGCGTGCGTTCGAGCGAGTGGAGCCAGCTGCGCGCTCAGGAGTGCGACGAGCTGATCCGTCGGGTGGCGGCGCTCGTGGACGCCCCGGTCCCGCTCGACCTGGCGAGCCACCCGGTGACCGCGTCGCTCGTCGACGCGCCCTCGCCGACGGCTGAGGGGCCGTACAAGCACCGCGAGGACCTGCTGGACGCCGCGATCTGCGCCTGGACCGCTGCCTACTGGCACCGGTTCGGCCTGGAGCGCTGCCAGGTGCTAGGCGATGCCCTGGGCACCTCCGGCAGCGCGACGATCATCGCGCCGGCGAAGCCGGGTCAGCGACCGCTCGAGCCGTCTCTGGCGGGCGTCTGAGGTCGGTCCTGGGCCGGAGGGGCCGTGCGCTCGTGGCGCTGACTTCCTTGATCGTTGAGGGGACAGGGGTCAGGAGGCAGGGGAGACCGCCCGGTAGAGGTCTGGGCGGCGGTCGTTCATGAGGTGTGCGTGCTCGGTCAGCCGCTTGTCGCGCGACGCCGTCAGGTCCAGGTCGGCCCACGCCACCCCGGTGCCGGTGCCCACCTCGGACACCACCCAGCCGTCGGAGCTGACGACGCTCGTGCCCTCGTTCCAGTCCACCCCGCGCTCGGTGCCGGACCGGTCGGCGCACGCGATCGCCACGTGGTTCACCCGTGCCGCCGCCATGGCGATGACCACCTCCGGCACGCGCTCACCGTCCGGGCGCGGGACGAGCGGCCAGTTGGTCGGCACGGCGATGAGGTCGGCCCCAGCGAGCGCGGCGGTGCGGGTCCACTCGGGGAACTCGAGGTCGTAGCAGACCATCACGGCGATCCGGCCGTGCGCGGTGTCCACCACGGGTGGCGCCGCGGAGCCGGGGGTGAAGACGAGCTTCTCCCGGTCCCACAGGTGCGCCTTGCGGTAGACCGCGCGCACGCCGCTGGCGTCGACCACCGCGGCGGAGTTGTAGAGCAGGTCGTCGTCGCCGAGCTCGCAGAACCCGCCGACCACCACGGCCCCCTCGCGGGCGGTGCACGCCGCGGCCCAGGCCGCGAAGACGCCGTGCTCCGGCGTCACCGCCACCGTCCGCGCCTCCTCGCGGGAGGTGAACACGTACCCCGACGTCACCAGCTCCGGCAGGACGACGACGTCCGCGCCCTCGCTGATCGCCGCCCGCGCCGCTGCCGCCGACACCTCGGCGTTGGCAGGCAGGTCGGCGATAGCGGGAGCCAGCTGGCACGCCGCCACCCTCGTCGTCGTCGTCCTCATGACTGGGAGCGTTCCAGGTTGGCGCGGACCCGGCCGGCGAGCCCGGGCGCGTAGGAGATCGCCACCCCGAGCACCAGCCATGCGAGCACCACCCACGGGAACCACGAGTAGGGCGCCTCGAGGCCGACGGCGTTGCGGTAGATCGTGTAGATGACCAGCGCCAGGCCGAGCACCGGCACCACCACCTGCCACCTCGGGGCCTTCGCCGCGCCACGGAAGAAGAGGAAGCGGATCGCGCCGGCGGTCGCCAGCACGTACGCCACCAGCAGCGCGATGGTCCCGATGGTCAGCGCGTAGTACGTGGCGTTCAGCGCGCCGGAGGTGACGGACAGCCGCTCGATGAGGACGACGAGGAGCGTGAGCACCCCGGCGACCACCAGGGCCGTCGACGGCGCGCCGGTGGGGGAGAGCCGGGCGATGCTGCGCTGGCTGCCGGTGTCGCGCGCCAGCGCGAAGAGGATGCGCGCGGCCGCGGAGACGGTGCCCAGGAAGATGGCGAAGAGGCTGACGATCGCGGCGACGGTGAGCAGGTCGCCCAGCCACGCGCCGACGTAGGCGGTGCCCAGGTCGAGGTAGGGCGCCCCGGCGGAGGAGAAGGCCTTGGTGCCCGCCTCGTCCGTGCCGTAGCCGAGGGACTGCGCGACGATCGACAGCAGGTAGAAGGCGCCGACCACCACGATGGCGATCTTCAGGGCACGGGGGATGTCGCGCTTGGGCTCGCGGGTCTCCTCGCCGAGCGCCGCGGCGCCCTCGAAGCCCGCGAACGCCAGGAAGCCGAACACCGCGGCGGCGGCGATGGTCGCGACGCCGGTGCCGGAGGGGAGGCTGAGGAAGTCGGCGTTCAGACCGCGCCCGCCCGGAGCGGTGCTGGTGGCCAGGCGCACGAGGATGACGACGCTCAGCAGCGTCACGAGCGCTGCGCCGATGAGCTCGGCGTACAGCAGCGACCGCGTGATGACGTGCACCTCGCGGCGCGCGAGCACCAGCACGACAGCCAGCGCGACGACGAAGACCAGCGCGTAGTCGACGCTGAACCCCGCCCCCAACCTGTCGAGCAGCTGGTCGAGGAAGAAGCCGATCTCCATGCCGGAGCCGGCGCCGATGGTGACGTAGGCGAAGAACAGCGCCCACCCGGCGACGAAGCCCGACCGCGGGCCGAGCGTGATGCCGACCAGGGCGTACACCGACCCGGTGTGGGAGATGTGGCGCGACAGCTTCACGAAGCCGTAGGCGACGAGCGAGACGGCGACGAGCGCGAAGACGAACGCCCACGTCGCGCCCGGGCCGAGGATGCCGGCCGCGCCTGCGCCCAGCAGCGCCATGACGCCGACGGGACCGATCAGGCCGACGGAGAAGGCGGCGGCGTCGGCCACCTTGAGCTCGCGCTTGAGGCCACCGGTCGATGACGACGACGAGGGCGGTGTGCCTGTCGATGAGGTGCTGGTGCTCATGGCGCTCCTGGAGGTCTGGGCACGGGGTGCTGCGGGTGGTCTGGCGTGGAGGGGAGGGACCCCCGCCGCCGGGCTGGGGGGATCAACCGACGGCGGGGGCGTTCGGGGGGGCTGGGCCCGGGGCCCGCTGAGCCCGGCCGGACTCAGGCGGTCCAGCGCGCGGTGCGCAGGGTGGCGGTGGCGCTGTGGGCGGCCATGCCCTCGGAGTCGGAGATGACCTGCACGGCCTCGGCCAGCAGCGGCGTCGCCTGCTGGGTGATGCGCTGGTAGGTCAGCGGCTTGAGGAAGCGCGAGACCGACAGGCCCGCGCTGTGCTTGGCGCCGCCAGCGGTGGGGAGCACGTGGTTGGTGCCGGCCATGCCCTTGTCGGAGTAGGCGACTGTGGACGCCTCCCCGATGAAGAGGGACCCGTAGTTGCGGAGCCGGTCGTGGTACCAGTCGTCGTCGGCGGTCTGGACCTCGAGGTGCTCGGGGGCGAGGTCGTCCATGAGGGTGGCGGCGGTCTCGCGGTCGTCGGCGACGAGCACCGAGCCGAAGTCGCGCCAGGCCGGTCCGGCGATGTCGCGGGTGGCCAGGGTGGCGAGCTGCTTCTCGATCTCCGCGACGACGGCGGCGCCCAGCTCCTGCGAGGTGGTGACCAGCGCGGCGGGGGAGGTGGGCCCGTGCTCGGCCTGGCCGAGCAGGTCCGCGGCCACGAGCACCGGGTCGGCGGTCTCGTCGGCGATCACCGCCACCTCGCTGGGACCGGCGGGCAGGTCGATGGCCACCCGGCCGAACAGCTGCCGCTTGGCCTCGGCCACGTAGGCGTTGCCGGCGCCGACCAGCATGTCGACGGGGCCGTCGCCGACCAGCCCGAACGCCATCGCGGCCAGCGCCTGGACGCCTCCGAGCACGAAGACCCTGTCGACACCGGACACGTGCGCTGCGTAGACGACCGCCGGGTTCGCCTTGCCGTCGGGCTGGGGCGGGGTGCAGGCGACGACGTCGCCGACGCCCGCGGCCTTGGCGACGCCGACCGTCATGAACGCGCTCGCGGTGAGCGGGAAGCGGCCGGCGGGCAGGTAGGCGCCGACGCGTCCGACGGGGATGTAGCGGTGGCCGACCACGAGGCCCGGCTCGAGCTCGGTCTCGACGTCGACGAGGTGGCTGCGCTGGACCTTCGCGAAGGCCTGGGTGCGGCGGGCGCCCAGCTCGATGGCCTCGCGGAGATCGGCAGGGAGAGCGTCGCCGGAGGCGGCGACCTCGGCGGGGGAGAGCTCGACGTCGCGGCCGTCCCAGCGGTCCAGCTCCGCGGCGTGCTTGAGCACGGCGTCCATGCCGCCGGCCTCGATGTCGAGCAGCATCTGACGGACGCGGCTGGCGACGGCGGGGTCGTGCTGGGCGGGCGGGGCGTCGACGGCGGGGGCCTTGAGGACGGTGAAGCGGCCGGCGAGGGAGGTGAGGACGGCAGGCGTGGAGAGCACGTCAGCGACGGTAGGGAGACGCGCATCACCAGGACAAGAGGGCGACGTCTTGTGTGAAGCACAGGGTTCCCCTGTGAATACTGGCCGGCGTGACGTTGGTGCAACTGCGGGCGTTCCTCGCTTCGCTCAGGACGGGGAGCTTCACGGGCGCGGCCCGGGAGCTCGGGATGACGCAGGCGTCGGTCTCGGAGCTGGTGCGCCGGCTGGAGGAGGAGTCCGGCGGCGAGCTCTTCGTCCGCGGGGCTCGCCGGCTGGTGGTGACGGCGGCGGGTCGCGAGCTGGCGCCGTACGCGGAGCAGGCCGTGACGGCTGCCGACGCCGGTGCGCGGGCGGTGGCGGCGCTCGGAGCGCTGGGCGGGGGGACGGCCTCGTTCGGGTTGTTGCGCAACGCCGACCACTACGCCCTGGCGGGGCTGGTGGAGCAGTTCCACACGCGGTACCCCGCGGTGCGGGCGAGGTTCGTGGGGCAGAACTCGGTGGAGGTGGCCGCCTCTGTGGTCTCCGGCGAACTGGAGGCGGGGCTGGCTGTGCTGCCTGTCGACGACGACGGGCTGGACGTGGTGCCGCTGCTGCGCGACGAGGTGCTGTGGGTGAGTGCTGACCCGGGGCGGGCGGCGGGGCCGGTGTCGATCGCGGACGTGGCCGCGGCGCGGCTGGTGCTCTATGACGCGCACTACGGCTGGCGCGACCCCACGCGCCGCCAGCTGGCCGAGAGGGCGCAGCTGGCCGGCCTGTCCCTGGAGGCGAGCATCGAGGTCGAGCACGTCGAGACGGCGCTGCGGCTGGTGGCGCGCGGTCTGGGGGACACCTTCGTGGCGAAGGCGGTGACGCAGTCGGCGGTGTTCCCTGAGGGGCTGCACGTGGTGCCGTTCGCGGAGCCGCTCTACGACACCGTGGCGCTGGTCAGCCGCAGGGGAGCGGTGCTGTCACCGGCGACGCGGGAGATCGCCCGGATGGCTCGGGCGATGCTCGGCGCGTGAGGTCAGTGGGCGAGGCGCCGGAGCGCCTCGCGCGTCTCTTCGTCGGTCGAGTAGAGGACTGTCCCGACCATGCCGCGCGTCAGCAGGACCTTGTAGGTGTTACGCACCAGACGGTCGAAGGCCATGTCGTCGACGGACTTGGCGCTCCGGAACATCGGGTCCTTGTTCGCAGACCTCACCGTGGTGAAACGCCCGTCACGCCACACGAGGTCGGGGCCGAGGATCACGCCGGACCAGTCGTATTCGAAGCCCTGCGCCGTGTAGACGCAGCCGACCTGACCGAAGCCGCCGTCCTCTGTCGCCCAGAGCGGCGAGGGAGGGGCGTCGCCGACACGTCGCTCACCCTTGGCGTTCCACGGACGCGCCCACGAGCCGATCTGCACGTCGGGCACCAGCTTCCCGTCCACGGGATCGGACCAGGGCCAGCAGTACCCCGCAGCCATGCGGGCTCTGTATCCGGGCCTGCCGTCCTGCTCCTTCCTCTTCTCGGCGAGGAAGGCCTCCATCTCCTCCGGCGAGTCCGCCACGCGGACCTCGAACGGCGACAGCTCGTCACCCGTCCATGGCACCGGTCCGCCGTGGAGGAGCCCGAGGAGCCGCAGCACCCAGTCGAGGTAGACCTGCGAACCACCGCAGCGGAACTGCCCGTCGAGGTTGACGTGCACCACCTCGAAGCCAGCCGCCTCGGCGTGCGAGGTGATCTCATGGAGGGACCCCATCTCGCCGGGGCGCACCACCTGGTGCTCGTCGAGGAGGAAGACGGGGACGCGTGCGGCCGCCAGCAGCTCGTCGACCTGCGCCTTGCCGGTGCGGTCCTGCGCCCGCGTCCAGCGGTTCGCCGAGGTCTGTCGGATGCGGTGCGCCTCGTCGAGGATGAGGACGTCGAGGCCGTTCTTCTCCGCGGTCATGAAGTCGTTGAAGTACTTGAAGAGCTTCTGGGTTCGCGTCGATCCCTTGCCCACCACGCGCCGCATCGTCTGCGTGAAGGACTGCGACCCCGTGGCGTGGAGGACCGTCCGCTGCTCGCGGGCGAGCTCACCGAGCAGGGACAGCGCGATGACGCTCTTCCCGCTGCCCGGGCCACCGCTGACGACGACGACCCGCTTGTGGTCGGACTGGCGAGCGCGGCGCACCTCGTGGTGCACGAGTCGCGCGGCCAGCTCCTGCTCGTCGAGCAGGCGGAACTGCTCGCGGTCCCGCACCTCGTCAGCAGCGACGGCCAGCAGCTGCTTGCTCGGTGCCACGCGCGACTTCAGCAGGTGGTCTGCGCTGGCGACGCCGCTCACACCGCCGTCCAGTCGCGACCGCAGGAAGTCCAGCCACGCTCCGCGATCTGCGCCCGTGAAGAGCTGACCTCGCGTGTCCATGGGGTAGGCCTCGAGGTCACCGACGGCCAGCGGGTCGTGCGCGTTGTGGAGGTAGGCAGCGCCGGCGAGCCCGTCCGGCTGGTCCGCGAGCGCCACGAGGAAGTCGGCGAGGTACTCGCAGTAGCCCCGCACCTGGGCCACCGGGTGCAGCTTCGGGCCACCGGGCATCCCGGCGACGTCGACCAGGTGCGGATCGTCCTCGAAGGTGGTCGCCCGCGACCACTGCTTGAGCTCGACGACGATGTACGAGGGCTTCCGAGTCTTCGGGTGGACTCCCGCGAGGATGACGTCGGCTCGCTTGCTGGTCAGCGGCAGCGTGTGCTCGACGAGCACCTCGACCCGCCCGAGCCCCGCGTCGGCGAGGTCACGGGCCAGCACCGGCAGGCTCGACCGCCACGACGCCTGCTCAGCCGGAGAGGCCCGCCCGAGGCGCGCGTGGATGCCTGCCTGCAGCATCTGCTCGATGAACGAGTCTGTACCAGCGTCGATCAGCAGTGACGACGCCGACGTCCGAACCAGCGGCACGTGGACTTCCCCCAGGGCAGCACGAAGCGAGTCGTGCGGGTGGAAGCGTGTCCAGGCATCGGCACAGCCGGTGAGGAAGCTTGTCGGGCCGCGTCACGCACGGTAGCTCGACCGGGTGATCTGCGTGAACGGATCGAACGGGCATCCACGTCCCCCATCGGCGTGTGAAGCTGCGATGCGTGACCGCCGCGACGCCGCCCGGTGCCTACGAGGCCCTCCTCACCCAGAGGCTCCACCAGGCGCTCGAAGCCTCGGACCTCGTGCCCGAGCACGGCACCGTCCCCGACGCAGCAGCCCCCGATGTCCTCGCCCGCCACGTCGCCGTCGCCGTCCAGCGCGCCCTCGCCAGCGCCAAGCCCGAGCAGCGGGCAGGCCTCGTCAACCGCGTCCTCGACCTCGTCGGCGCCCCGGAGGACGACCACGTCAGCCAGATCGAGCAGCTCCTCGCGCTACGGCTGGCGGGGCTGGGGGAGGGCTGGCCCCGCCACCGCCCGGTCACGCCGCTGTCCGACGTCGCGCTGCTCACCAACAGCCACGGCGAGCCCAACCTCGGCGCCGAGCTGCGCGCGGAGATGGCCAGTGCCGACCACGTCGACCTGCTGTGCGCCTTCGTCCGCTGGCACGGCATCCGCGTCCTCGAAGACTCGCTCACGGAGCTCGCCGAGCGCGGACGCCCGCTGCGGGTCATCACCACCACCTACTGCGGTGCCACCGAGCGCAAAGCCCTCGACGTGCTGGTCCGCCGCTACGGCGCGCAGGTGAAGGTCCGCTACGAGACGCAGAGCACCAAGCTGCACGCCAAGGCGTGGCTGTTCCGCCGCGGGTCGGGGTTCGACACCGGCTACGTCGGCAGCTCGAACCTGTCGAAGTCGGCGCTGGTCGACGGGCTGGAGTGGAACGTCCGCATCTCCTCGGTCGCCACGCCCACACTGGTGCGCAAGTTCGAGGCGACCTTCGACACCTACTGGAACGACGCCGCGTTCCTCGACTACGACCCCGACCGGGACGCGGAGCTCCTCGACCGCGCGCTCGTCGAGCAGGGCGGGGGGTCACGCAGCACGCAGGTGGCCGCGGTGTCCGGGCTCGACGTGCAGGCGCGTCCCCACCAGGTGGAGATCCTCGAAGCGCTCGACGTCGAGCGGACCGTCCACGACCGGCACCGCAACCTCGTCGTCGCGGCCACCGGCACGGGCAAGACCGTGGTCGCCGCGCTCGACTTCCGCCGGATCCGCGAGCAGTCGGTGGCCGAGCGTCGCGGCGAACCGAGGCTCCTGTTCGTCGCCCACCGCAAGGAGATCCTCGAGCAGTCGCTGCGCACCTACCGCGAGGTGCTCAAGGACGGCTCCTTCGGCGAGCTCCACGTCGGCGAGTACAAGGCCGAGCAGTGGCGGCACGTGTTCGCCAGCGTCCAGTCGCTCACCGCGCAGCGCCTCGCGCTGCTCGACCCTGACCGCTTCGACGTCGTCGTCGTCGACGAGTTCCACCACGCTGACGCCTCCAGCTACCGCCGACTGCTCGACCACCTGCGCCCCGCTGAGCTGCTCGGGCTCACGGCGACGCCGGAGCGCGGTGACGGCGTGGACGTCCGCAGCTTCTTCGACGGGCGCACGGCCTTCGAGCTGCGGCTGTGGACCGCGCTCGAGGCGGACCTGCTGTGCCCGTTCCACTACTTCGGCGTGCACGACGGCACGGACCTCACGCGCGTCGAGTACGCGCGGCGGGCGGGGTACGACCTCAACGGCCTGTCCGACGTCTACACGGGCAACGACGCCCGCACCCGCATCGTGCTGAGCACCCTGCAAGACCGGGTCACCGACGTCGACAGCATGCGCGCGCTCGGCTTCTGCGTGTCCGTGGCGCACGCGCAGTACATGGCGCGGCGGTTCAGCGAGGACGGCATCCCGGCGCTCGCCGTCCACGGCGGCACCTCGGCGCACGAGCGAGACCGAGCGTTCGCCGCGCTGAAGGCGGGTGATGTGCGGTGCCTCTTCGCCGTGGACCTCTTCAACGAGGGACTGGACGTCCCGGACGTCGACACGCTCCTGCTCCTGCGGCCCACGCAGTCGGCGACGGTCTTCCTGCAGCAGCTCGGGCGCGGGCTGCGGCGCGCGCCGAACAAGGCGGTGCTGACGGTGCTCGACTTCATCGGGCAACACCGCGCTGAGTACCGCTTCGACGTCCGCTACCGCGCGCTGACCGGAGCGACGCGGTCGCAGCTGGAGGCGCAGCTCGAGCAGGGCTTTCCCTACCTCCCGCCCGGATCGCAGCTGGTGCTCGACGCGGTTAGCCAGAAGATCGTCCTGTCCAACGTGCGCTCCTCCCTGCGGATGGCCAAGGAGGAGCTGCTGGCCGACGTCCGCAGCTACGCCTCGGGTGGTCGGGTGCCGACGCTGCAGGAGTACCTCGACGACAGCGGCCGGGAGGTCGCCGACGTCTACCGCGACCGCGGCACCTACGGCAGCTGGACCGCGCTGCTGCGCGCTGCGGGCCTGCCGACGCCGGAAGCCGGTCCGGGGGAGGCCGCGCTGCTGAAGCGCGTGGCGGCTCTGGTCCACGTCGACGACGACGAGCGCGCCCGCGCCTACTCACGCTTCGTCACCCCGGGAGCTGCGGCGTACGAGGAGCTGAGCGACCGCGAGCAGCGCCTCGCGCGGATGCTGTTCTTCACGCTGTGGCCGAACCGCGGTGGGTTCGGGGCGTACGAGGAGGGCTTTGACCACCTGCGGCAGCACCCGGCGGTGGTGGCAGAGGTCCAGCAGCTGATGGCGGGGGCGGTGGAACGGGCGCGGCACGTGCCGAAGCCGCTGAGCCCGGCGCTGGCGCACCTGCCGGTGCTCAGCCACGCCACGTACCGGCGTGACGAGCTGCTCGCGGGTCTGGACTACGCCGACGAGAAGCGCTCGACCGCTGGGCACGTCAGCGGAGTGGCCTGGTGCGAGAGGACGGCGGTGGACGCGCTGCTCATCAACCTGCGCAAGGACGAGCGCGCCTTCACCCCGACCACGATGTACCGCGACTACGCGCTCTCGCCGCGGCTGTTCCACTGGGAGAGCCAGAACGCGACGTCGCCGGAGTCACCGACGGGACGGCGGTACGTGGAGCATGAAGCGGCCGGGTCGCACGTCGTGCTGTTCACGCGGGAGGCGCCGAAGGGGGAGATGGGGACGCCGCCGTTCCTGTGTCTCGGCACGGCGACTTACGCCGAGCACCGCGGGGAGCGGCCGATGGCGATCACGTGGAAGCTGCAGCGCCCGATGCCGGCCGACGTGGTGCAGACAGCTTCCGCCGCGAGTGCTTGAGCGGCCACAGTCGACGGTGGCCGATGCTCGGCATCTGAGGTTCGGCAACTTGAGCTGCAGAGATGTGCTGCTTTCGGCCGTGGCCGGGTGAGCGGGACCTTTACAGGAAACGTCCAACCCCCGTCCAGGTGCTTCGGCGTTGCACGTGCGTGCGATCGTCGAGGACGACGTATGGTGCCGACGCCGAACAGGCGTTCAAGGGGGAGAACACCATGTCGATGCACCAGCCTTATGTGGGGACACCTGACGTCCGTCAGCCGACCAACGGATGGGCGACCGGTGCGATCGTGACCGCCGGCGTTGCCTTCATCTTCGGGTGGGTCCCGGTCTTCGGCCTCCTCCTGGGAGTCGCCGCGATCGTGCTGGGCGTCGTGGCCCTTCGGAGGGCTACGGCCTTGAGTGGCCGTGGAAGAGGGCTGGGCATCACCTCGATCGTGCTGGGGGCCCTTGCGGCCTTGACGAGCATCGTCATCACGATCGCCGCCTTTGCCTCGGGCACGTCGACGGACACGGCCGAGCCTGCCCAGACCGCATCGCCTGCGGCGTCAGCGTCCCCGTCCTCGGCAGCGCCGACCTCGTCGGCTGCACCGAGTGCCGCACCCTCGACCAGTGCACCGGAGCCGGCGCCGACGTCATCAGCGCCCGCACCCGAGCCTCCAGCCCCGGCGGCTCCCGCTGCCGGGATTGGCATCCCTGCCGTCTCAGGAGACCTCACCTTCACGGTCACCTCTTTCAAGTGCGGCATCAGCCGGGTTGGTAGCCGCACCTTCGGCGCTGACGCGCAGGGCCAGTTCTGCCAAGCAGACCTGTCGGTGCTGAACAATGGTCAGCGAGCCAACTACTTCACGTCCTCGCAGGCCACGCTCCTGAACGGGAGCGGGCAGGAGTTCTCCGCATCAAGTGACTCCATCTACCTCGACAGCGGCGCGGGACTGTTCGACCAGATCAACCCCGGCAACACGCTCAGCGGGTCGCTCCTCTTCGACGTGCCGAAGGGCGCAGACCTCTCCGGGCTCGAGCTACGCGATGGGCTCTTCGACAAGCCCGTCACCGTGCCAGTGCGATGACGTGAGTCGCCTGGCGGGAAGTCGCATCCCGCCGGGGGGCTTTCACGTGCTAGCCGCGCCGTGACCGCAGTTGAGGGAGCCCCGCGAAGTTCCGAGTGGCGACGTCTCGCCCGAGATGCCGGCTCCATCCACCGCGTGGTGCGGGACGACGGCGACACCACCCACCACATCGAGACGGAGTGCTCAGCTGCACGGCATCGATGTCACAAGCGCTAGCTAAATCGACAGTCGTCGTGAGAGCAGCCCCGGTCAGCCAGCGGAGACGAACCGCTCGTAGCGCCACGCGAGGCCGTCCCTGTCGGGGCGGTCTCGCGGGCGTTGCGGGAGGTCGATGGTCCGGCCGTGCATGTCCTGCAGTCCGTGGCGCAGCATCGGGCCGTCCACCTCGTCGAGCAGCGCCTGGTTGATCGCCACCCGGTGGTCGGGGGAGATGCCGAGCAGGTTCGCGTCGTACGCGCGGTGGTGGATGGTGCACAGGCTCAGGCCATTGGTGGTCACGGCGCGACCGTCGGGGTGGCTGTCGGGGTAGATGTGCGCGGCCTCGAGCAGCTCCGCGTGGCGCAGCGAGCAGATGGCGCACCGCGTGGCGTAGGCGCGGATCACCTGCCCGCGGAAGTACGGCTGGTGCAGCCGCTGCTTGGCCAGCCGGACCGCGTAGCGGCGCTGGTCCTCCGTGGGGTGTGCGACATCCCGCATGAACAGGAACGACTCGTCGAGGGCGGTGGTGAAGCTGGCCGACGCTCCGTCGTCGGCGACCACGTAGACCGGATGCACCGGGATGTAGACATTCGGTTCGGGCTTGAGAAGAAGGATCAGCGGCAGGCCGCGCTCGTAGGCCTGGCGCAGCTTGGTGTTGTCGCCACCCGAGCCGCCCTTGCGGTAGGCGTAGTGGAGGAGACCGTCACCGGAGTCGCGGTCGGCGTACGGACCGTCGGTCGCACTGACGATGGCGAGGGTCGCCACCATCGACTGGGGGTTCCTGCTGCCCCGGGAGTAGTCGATGAGCGGTAGGGACGTGCCGTCCTCCAGGGTGTGGCCGAGCAGGTCGGCGCGGGAGATCCAGCCACCGTTGTGCGCGGCGCGCTCCTCGACCCATCGCATGATCCGTCGCGCATGTCCCGCTCGACATCGCTGTCCACGGCGATAGCTCATCACACGGCGTCAGCAGAGGCGGTTGATCACGGAGAGCCCAGTGGGTGTCCCTCCGACGAGGGCGGGACTCGCAGTAGGCAGGATCGGGGGATGCCCGCACCGGAGCGCGCTGCCGTCGCCGAGTACGTCCGTGAACGCCGTGAGCTGTTCGGGCCGGAGTTCGTGCCCGGCCGCCTCCGACCCGAGGCGGAGGCGAGGGCGCTCCTTGACGCGAAGGCCGGGCGGATGTCCAAGGACGACGCCGCCGCGCTCGGCGCAGCCTGCAACCGCCACCAGCGCGGCAGCGTCCAGATGCGCAACAGGTTCTCGCCGGCGTTCTTCGGCGGCTGGCTGAACGTCGTCACCGCCGACCTCGACCTCTTCAACCGGCGGGTCGAGGAGCTCTGGCAAGGCTCCGAGGAGGACGCGCTCGCCCTCCTCGACCAGGTCTGCAAGACCCCGTCGACCTTCCCCGGTGCGGGTCGTGTGCTCCCCACGATGCTCCTCTACCTGCGCGATCCCGAGCGCTTCCCCGTGTGGATCACCGCCACAGCCACCGGCCTGGCGGTCCTCGACGGCGGCCGCGTCATCGGGCAGCAGTCAGCGCTGCCGGGCTACCGGGAGTTCGCCGAGCGGGTCGCCACCTTGCGCGCCGAGCACGGGCTCGCCGCTCAGGAGGTCGACGCCGTCCTCGCCAGGGCGCAGCAGCACTTCGCGAAGCAGGACCCGCCGAGCCCGCCGAGGTCGGCGGCGAGCGGGGCAACGACCAGCGGCGCTCCCGGTCCGGAGGCGGCCATGGAGATCAGTGAGGCTGTCGCCCCGGAGGACCTCGATGAGTGGATCGAGCTGCTCTCCGACCCGCGCAAGCGGCAGATGGTCTTCTACGGCCCGCCCGGCACGGGCAAGACCTGGGTGGCTCGACGGCTAGCCGACCACCTCGCCGGTCACTCCTCTCGCGTGACCACGGTGCAGTTCCACCCCGCGTACTCCTACGAGGACTTCGTCGAGGGGCTCCGCCCGGAGGTCGGCCGGGGCGCCACCGCCGGGCAGTTCTCGTACGTCGTGCGACCCGGTGTGTTCCGGCAGGCGTGCGACGCCGCCCGCGCCGACCGGGACCACACCCACGTCGTCCTGGTCGACGAGATGAACCGCGCCGACCTCGCCGCTGCCTTCGGGGAGCTGCTCGTGCTCCTCGAGTACCGCGATGAGCTCTCCGTGCGCCTGCCATACAGCCAGGACGACTTCTCCGTGCCGTCCAACCTCGTACTGCTGGCCACGATGAACACCGCTGATCGGAGCCTGGCGCTGGTCGACTTCGCGCTGCGGCGGCGGTTCCACACGGTGGAGGTCCGCCCTGACCGCGGCGTGCTGGAGCACCACGTGGCAGGGCAGCCCGCGGACGCCCGGGCGCTCGTGCTCGACCTCTTCGACCTCGTGCAGGACGCCGTCGGCCGCGACGCTCCCGGCGCGCCCGGCCACTCGTTCTGGATGGCGCCGGACACCTCGGCCGCGGGCCTGGCTCGGGTCTGGCGCTACCAGCTGCGGCCCTACCTGCAGGAGCACTGGTTCGAGCGGCCCGAGCAGCTGGTCGCGCTCGAGGAGCGGGTCGAGCGGCTGCTCGGCGAGCAGTCCTGACCGTGCGAGCGACGCCGCAGCTGGTACCCGTCTCGGAGTGGACGACGGCGCGCCTGCACCTGGACGACGCTGACCGCGTCGCCGTCGTCGGGCTCCTCGGCGCTGTGGTGCAGTCGGTGACGCCGACGGCGAGGGCGGGCGAGTTCGACGTCGTCCTGGGATCTGTCGCGGGGCGGATCGCGCTGCCGTCGGGCGTCGTCCTCGACGTCGCCAGCCGTCGGATCAGCACGGCCGACCTGCTGCACCTCCTGCGGGTCACCGGACGGTTCCCCTCGCTGCACCACGCGGGCGCGACGCCCGGGGGAGCGGGCGCTGGGGTGGTCGACGTGCTGGCGCTGTCGCTGGCTCGCGAGGTCGACGGGCTCGTCGCCGCCGGGCTCGCCAAGGAGTACGTCACGCGGCGGCTCGACAGGCCGCCGTACGGCGGGGTGCTCGACGTCCGCGAGCACCTGGGTCGGCGGATGGCCCGCGCGGACCAGCTCGTCACGCGGGTGCGGCGCCTCACCACCGACACCCCTCGCCACCAGCAGCTCGCCGCCGCGTTGGCCGCACTGCATCGGTCGGGGCTGCGTGAGGTGGCGGAGCGGGCGGTGCTGCGCAGCACCGCGGCGATGGGCCCGGTGTCCCCGACGTCGCTGTCGGCCAGCGCGCTGCGCGCGCTCGTGGGCACCCACCGGCTCGGCCGGTACGACGCCGCGCTGGAGCTGGCGATCACCGTCGCTCAGGCGCAGGAGCTCGACCTCGGCGGGGCGGGCCTGCGGTCGTCGTCGCTGCTGTTCGCGCTGCCGCAGGTCTGGGAGGACGCCGTCGCCCTGTGGGCGTGCGGCCAGCACCCCGGGCGTCGCGTCGTCCAGCAGCACCCCTTCGCCGTCACCGACGGCCGCGAGATCACCGCGCGAGCCGACGTCGTCGTCCTCGACGACGACGGACGCGTCGAGCGGCTCCTGGACGCCAAGTACAAGCGGCTCGGCTCGACGCCGAGCGCCGCGGACGTCTACCAGATGGTCACGTACTGCCACCGGCTCGGACTGCGCCGCGCGTCACTGGTCCACCCGGCCAGCGACGGGCCGCTGGTGACGCGCGTCGTGTCGATCGGAGACGTCGACGTCGAGACGATCCAGCTCCCGGCGACCGCGGTGACGCCGGCCGGCGCGGATGGTGTCGCACCTGCCGCGCCAGCGCCGAGCCGGAGCCTCTGACCGTCAGGCCCAGTGCGAGTAGCACGCCTCGCGGATGCGGACCGCATCCTCGGAGAAGCCGTGGCCGACCTCGCGCGTGGCCTTCTCGACGACGAGCGCCGCGAGGTCCGGCTCGCCGCGGCGTCGGCAGTCCTCGCCGATGAGGTCCAGCACCTCACCCATGCCCTGCGGCAGGGCGATGCGGTCCGCAGCTTGTGACGCCTCCGCGTAGGTCAGGGTGCGGCGCTCGCGCGCGGCGGCGATGAGGGCGGCGCGCAAGAGCGGGAGGCGGTCCCAGCGGTGAGGAGTGACCCGCGTGCGCTTCTTGCCAGGGCGGACCAGCCACTCGCCTTGGTGGAGGCGGAAGTCGCAGACCTCGGGCGCAAGGCTCGGGCGGGCGCTGGAGGAAGCCACGGACACGGGTCGATGGTTGCTCGCCAAGGGAGTCCGGGACAGCCACGGCGGCCTTGCGTCACACGCACGGCGTGGGGCGAGCACCCGAGTGGCGGGGCTGCGTCGCGCGTCAGACCTGCTCGCCCGTACCTGAGGTCGCGGTGTCCCGAGCGAGCCGCTGCAGGTCAGCGGCTCGCCGGCCGCCGATGCCGTGCACCAGGTCGCGCCAGGCGGCCGGCACGGCGCTGGCGCCCCACCGAGCGCCCAGCAGCGCTCCAGCGATCGCCGCGACGGTGTCCGTGTCGTTCCCAGTGCGGACCGCGGCGTGCAGCGCCGGCTCGAGCTGGCTCCCCGGCGTGGAGGCGATCGCCGTCCACGCGTCCTGCAGCGCCGCGACGGTCCAGCCGTTGCTCGCTGCGCGGTCGCGCTCTCCACGAGCGGCGGCCTCCAAGCGGTCGGCCCACAGCTGGCGCCGCTCGGCCGGTAGCAGGTCCAGACCGCTGTCGACGGCGAAGCGTCCGTACAGCACGGCGACCCGCACCGCTTCGCTCCACAGCACGCACGAGTCGCCGGCATCGGGGTCGGCATGGGTCAGCTCGGCGACAGCCCGCGCGGCGCGGGCGGTGGCTTGCCGGTCGTGCAGGCGCGTCAGCCCGACGATCCCGGTCCGCATGAGCGCTCCGTTGCCGCCGGTGCGTTCTCCGGCGGCGGCGAGAGCGGCGCTGGCCCGGCGGATGCTGTCGGCCGATCCGGGCCCGGGTGAGGTCCCGCGCAGCACCTTGGCCGTCTGGATGCCGATGTCGGCGGGACCGTCCGCGGCCCAGGCGATGAAGCCGTCGGCGATCTGGTCCAGCGCCTCGGCGGAGGTGAGGTCGAGCCCGCGCGAGGACACCTCGGCGATGATCACCGCCATCTGCGTGTCGTCGCTGTACTCGCCGGGGGCGTAGTCGCCGAGCCCGCCGCCGAGCATCTCGGCGCGCCCGTCGGTGTCGTCGCCGAGGCGCGGCAACCGGTCATCAGGCACGAACTCGTAGGGGACGCCGAGCGCATCACCGACCGCCTGGCCGAGCAGCACGCCGGCTGCACGGTCCAGCTGGTCATCGGTGAGCTGAGGCGTGCTGGTGGACATGGCTGACTCCGTTCGGCACTGACCCGTCGTGCGAGGCGAGGCTTCCACACCTGCCCAGCCCGGTGTTGTCCCTGCGGGCGTCGGCAGGCACTGGCGTCTCCGGGCCCCGCACCGCGGCGTTGGTGTCCACCCGTACGGGCGCTGGTGGGGGAGCGGTCCGTGCCGTCACCCTCAGTGAGTGACTGAGCACGCTGGGGGGGCGTCCATGAGCGAGCGGATGGCAGGGGCGGGTGCCGCTCAGCAGGTGGAGGTGCTGGAACGGCGACTGGCTGCGAAGCAGCTCGCCCTCGCGGGGATCCAGCAGGAGATCCACGGCATCGAGCAGAACCTGCAGCGCTGGCGCGCTGGCCTCGCGGGCGAGCGCCAGGTCGCCGACGTGCTGTCGGGTCTCGTTGCAGCCGGGTGGGTGGTGCTGCACGACCTCCACTGGCCCGGCCGCCCGAAGGCCAACCTCGACCACGTAGCGGTCGGCCCCGGCGGGGTGGTCGTCGTCGACACCAAGAACTGGTCAGCGACCGCAGTGGTTGGTGCCGATGGTGTTCTCCGAGCAGGCGGCTACCGCAAGGCGGAGGCCAGCGCCGACGTGGTCCGGATGGTCGCCGATGTCGCCTCCGGGCTGGAGCCGCAGCACCGCGGGGCCGTGCGCGGAGCGCTGTGCTTCACCGGCCAGGACCTCGAACCCGTGGCGACGGCGGACGGCGCCGTCGTCCTAGGGGACGGTCAGCTGGTCGACTGGCTGAGCGGACTGCCGGCGCGGCTGCAGCCTCAGGAGGTGACAGCCATCGCTCGCTACCTGGGTGAGCAGCTCGGTGGAGCGGTCTCTCCGGGACTGCTCACGACGGCTGCGCTCGCGGGGCAGCGCCGCCCTCTGCCGCCGCCCGTTCACACGGCCAAGCCGAACGGGAGGCCATCGCGCAGCACCCGTCGTCCGAAGATCCAGGCGGGAAAGGCGCTGCTGAAGGTCGCCATCGTGGTGACGGCGCTGTCGACGGCGCCGGTCTGGCTCGAGCCCGTGGGCATGGCGTTCGGTCACCTCCTGAGCGGTGTCGTCATCGACGTGCTGCCCGAGGCGCCGCTGGTGCCCACCCCCACATCGGCGGCGCCGTGACCCTGCTGGCGCCTCCCGCCGTCCCGGCCATCCCAGCAGCTGTGGCTCGGGAGGTGCACGCCAGCGACCACTTCACCGGTCTCGACGCGACGGTCGCGGACTTCTGGCGCTTCGCCTTGGGCGACCTGCGCAGCAACACCACTCGCGGCCTGCTCGCCGAGTTCCTCGTGCAGCGGGCGGTCGGCGGGGACGGCGTGCGCGAGGAGTGGGCCAAGCACGACGTCACCGCCGCTGACGGCACGACCATCGAGGTGAAGAGCGCCGCGCGCCTGCAGGCGTGGCCGCAGCGCCGGGCCGCGGTGCCTCGCTTCGGAGGGCTGCGCAGCCGCACGTGGACCGATGGCGTCGGCCACACGGACGTGGCGACCCACCACGCGCAGGTCTACGTCTTCTGCCTGCACACCGAGACCGACCCCCGCGCCTACGACGCGCTCGACCTCGACCAGTGGCAGTTCGCCGCCCTCAGCAGAGCCGTGGTCGAGGCGCAGGGCTGCGCATCGCTCGCCTGGCCGACGGGGCTGCGTCTCGCCGGCGAGTCCGCGCACCACCGCGACCTCGCCGAGGCCGTGGCTGCCTGCCTTCAGGCGTGAGCCTGGACGAATCTCCTCAGCGCTGACGCGTACTCCGCCGGCCGGTCCTCCCACGGCAGGTGGCCCGCGCCGTCGATGACCACCAGCTCCGCGTGCGGCAGTGCTTCCGCCACCGTGAGCGTTCCGATCGCCGGACGCGGGTCCTCTGCGCCTCGGATGATGAGTACCGGCACGTCGATGCCCGCCAGCTCGTCCAGCGCCTCGGCCGGGTCGCGGCCGAACTCCTCGACCGCCATCGAGTGGTTCGCGTGCTCGTTGACCGGCAGGGGAGTGGTGGCGAAGGCCTCCACCGCCGCGACCGTCGCGGCGGTCGCCGGAGCGGGGTGGTCGGGCAGCCACTGCAGCGTGCGCCAGCGCACCTCCTGCTCCCACGTCCGCCCGCGCTGTCCCAGCTCGCCGAGCCGCCGGTGCTCGCCCCACTCAGCCGCTGTGAGCCGGTCGGCCATCCGCGCCTTCGCCTCCGCGCGCTGCGACGGCCAGTCCGGGCCGGTGCCGGCGCACCACACCACGGCGCTCACCCTTGACGGATGGGCCGCGGCGTAGCGCGTCGCGATCGCCGCGCCGAACGAGTGCCCGAACACCGTCCACCGCTCGTGGCCGAAGGCATCCCGCAGCTCCTCCAGGTCGGCGACCGCCCGCGCGATCGTCTGCACGTCGCTGGGGTCGGAGCGCCCGCAGCCGCGCTGGTCGTACCGGTGGGTGGAGACCAGGTCAGCGACGGACGCTGCCACCGGTTCGAGGTGGTCCCACAGGCCCGGACCCCCGTGCACGAGCACGAGCGCCGGGCGCCCCTCGCCGTCGTCGTCCTCATCGGTCACCCAGGACGACGACGTCCACAGATCCACCCCGTCCCGCATCCGCACCCGGCGCTCCACCGCGTCTGCAGCGGCCACCGGGCCACCCTGGCAGCGACCGCGCCCGGGGGGCACCATGGCGTGATGGCCATGCCGCTCCTGTGCCCCGGCTGCGGGAAGCGCGAAGGCGTCCGGCTGGTGCTCGGGTACCCGAACCCCGCCGCGCGGGCGGAGATCGACAGCGGTGACGCCGTGTGGGGCGGCTGCTCCCTGCCGCACCCGCCACCGCCGAGGCCGTGGGTCGACACCGCGTGCCGGGCGTGCGGGGCGCAGTGGTCGAGCGAGGCCAAACCGTCGCGCTGACGGGGACGCGGCGCGGCGAGGGCGCTGTCGGTGGTCGCTGAGAGGTTCAGCCCGTGCCCGACCACGCCGTCTCGACGATCACCGTGTGGTCCACCGACCCGCCGGCCCTGGCGGCGGTCAAGGTCCACGCCGCGGCGCCGAGCGACTGGCCGGTGGCGCCCGCGGGTCGCAGTGGCGGCCACCGCCTCCTGGCCTGGCTCGGCGGGCTGGGGGAGCGGCGCGGGCTCTCGTCGGGGGCGTGGGTGGAGCGGCCGTTCTCGCTGGAGGCGGTCGTGCCGACCGGCATGGACGAAGGCGCGTGGGACGGCGACCGCGCCCTCGCGCTGTGGGGCACCAGCCGCCCGGAGCTGGAGTCGACGGTGGAGGTGGTCGCTGACGACCGCATCGTCTACGGGCTCGCCACCGCCTACTCCCACGCCGGCGAGGTGTTCCGGGCCCTCAGCGCCGCGCACCCGTCAGTGGTGGTGCACGCGGTGACCACCTGCGAGAGCGAGTACGCCGCGGTCGCCTGGTACGTGCGCGGTGAGGTGGTCGACGAGCGGGAGCTGCAGCTCGACCTCACCGACGAGGAGTGGGAGGAGTGGGACCTCGACTGGGACCTCCCTGCCGACTGGTCCTTCGACGTCGCGACGGCGCAGCGCCTGGCGATCGGGTGACCCGACTGTCGATCATGGGTGGCTGCGCCGACGCTCCGGGGGTGGTGACTCCCGGGAGCCGTGCGGCGCAGCGCGTCGCTGCCGCCCTGGAGGAGCTGCGTGCCCACGGGTGGGAGCTGCTCCACGGCGTCCACCGGCCCGGACGTCCCAGGGCGACCCTCGACCACGTGGCCGTCGGACCCGGGGGCGTCGTGGTGGTCGACGCCGTGCGCTCGCCCGGCACACCGCACGAGCGCGAGGACGCAGCCCGCATGGCCTGCGACGTCGCGTCCCTGCTGCCGCCGCGGCACCGGACGGCGGTCGTGTCCGTGCTGTGCGCGGTCGGCCAGCCGCTGGCAGTGTCCCCTGGAGGGGCGGGGGTGGCCGTCGTCAGCGACGCCCACCTCGCGGAGCACCTGCGCTCCCTTCCCCACCGGTTCGACGACGACGACGTCCGCGCCGTCGCCGCCCAGCTCCGCGAGCTGCTCGCCGGTCCGCACTCGCCGTCGGTGCTGTCCGCGCAGGCGTGGGAGCAGCGCACAGCGCCGGTGTCCGTGCCGTCGCTCGCGGTGCTCGGGACCGCCGCTGCCCCTCCGGGCACCTCAGGTACCCCTGCGTCCCAGCGCTCGACGCACGCGACGGCTGCGCGGGCGGGATCGGTGCAGGAGCGGCGCGTCCGTCGTCGTCCTGCTCCGTCGCGCGTCGAGCACCTGCTGACGCGTCTCGGTCTGCTGGGCCTGCTGGTCGGCGGCTGCGCCCTGTGGGTCCACGCCCTGGGCTGACGCCGGGGACCTCAGCCGAGCAGGCTGTGGAGCGCGACCTCACCGGCTGCGCCGAGGGGGAGCACCAGCAGCAGCCACGCCGCGGCCGCACCGACGCCCCGTGCTCGATGACTCCAGGCTCGAGGGCCGCGTGCGGCCGCCGCGGTGGCGCCCAGCACCGCCACCAGCAGGGCGCCGAGCACGCAGAAGACGACGGCGTCACCGACGTAGCCCAGGTAGTACGCGTAGGAGACGGCCCCCTCCGCGAGGAACACACCGCCCAGCAGCGCAGCCCCCAGCGCGGCGAGGCGCAGGGACGCGGCGCGTCGCCACCACCACCCGGCGACGGCGAGGACCGGACCCCCGACCACGGCGGTCGCCGACCACAGCAGCACCCATGCGGGGTTGACGCCGAAGCCCCGCAGCGCCGACGTGACGTAGTACCCGGCGACCTCGCCGAGGCACACGAGCACCCCGGCCAGCACCGCGCTCCACGGCCGCCGGCTGAGCGCCCCGACGACGAACGCGGGCGCCACCCACGGCCCCACCGCGTTGGCCAGTCCCGCGAAGGGCCACGGCAGCACCGTCTGCAGGCCGGACGTGGCCGCACCCCATGCCAGCCCGACCGCCACCGCTACAGCGAGGGCCGGTGCCACGCGGAGGCCCCTGCGGTCAGCCCCAGCGGCAGAGGTGCGGGGCGGGCTCATCACGGCGGGGTCGCTCACAGGACGAACGCTGCACCGCCGTCGCGGTGTCGAGCATCAGCGCGCAGCCGGACCCCGACAGTTGGTCTTCATGCCCGGGGGTGAAGATCGGTCGCCTCGCCTCAGCCCCCTGCCCCTCATCCCTCCGCGGTCGGGCGCAGGCTGCCGAACAGCGCGGCGGGGGCTTCGTCGTCGTCGTGGTCTGGTGTGGTCGCGGTGATCGTCCAGGTCCGCGCGGCCAGGTCAGTGCGCAGTTCAGCGGTCTGGTCGCCGTTCGTCCAGCGCAGCAGCAGTCCGCCGGGTGCGCCGTCGTCGGACGACTCGGTGACGGTGAGGTCGCCGTCGAACGCGGTGCAGGTGTTGCGCCACCTCAGCACGTCGAGGAACAGCGCCACGTGCGGGTGGGCGACGCGCTCGCGGACCTCGTCGGCCGTGTAGTCGTGGCGGTTGATGGCGCGCGGGTCGCCGACGGCGGCGAGGGCCTCGAGGTCGTTGCCGCCGAACAGCGCCCCCACGTAGTAGACCTGCGGGATGCCCGGCACGAACAGCTGGAGCACGCGGGCGAGCAGGTGGGCGTCGTCGTCGCTGCCCAGCGCCGCGTGGAAGCTGCACATGAGCTGGTAGCGGCGGGGCTGTCCGCTGCCGCGGCGGATGACGGGCTCGCGGCCCGTGACGAGGTGGCGGCTGTCGGCGATGACCGCGGTGACGCGCTCGCTGACGAGGTCGACCTCGTCGTCGGACAGGAGCCCGGCGACGTCCACCACACCGATGCCGTCGTGGGTGTCGAGGGTGGTGAACTGCGTGCGCGGACAGATGCCGAGCCAGTGCGCGAGGCGGTCGGTGCGGCCGGTCATGAGGGCGTGGAGGGTGAGCATCGGCAGGGCGAAGTCGTAGACCCACAGGCCGCGCTCGGCCATGGCCAGCTGCAGCTCGTAGCGCTCGTGGACCTCCGGGAGCACCTGCGTGCCGGCCTCGCGGAGGGGCTCGCGGCCGATCTCGAGGACCTGCCACACCTCCGGCTCCACGAAGAAGCAGCTGGTGCCGGGACGCTTGGAGGCGTAGGCGAGGGCGTCGAACCTGATGATCGGGACCAGCTGGGCGAGGCGGCCGAGGGTGCGCCGGTAGTAGGCCCGGGTGGCGTCGGCGAAGGGGTCGACGTCGACCTGCTCGGCGAAGAACGTGCTCCACAGCTGGACGTCCGTGCCGTCGGCGAGGGTGAAGGTGCGGACCGGGCCGCCCTCGCGGCGGCTGTAGAGCGTCTCGAGGTCCTCGGCGGTGGGGGAGCCGCCGGGCCAGAACTCGTCCCAGCGGATGAACATGTCGCGGTGCGGGGAGGCGTCGCCGTGGGCGAGGTAGTCCTGGAACTCCGCCGACCGGATCGACACGTGGTTGATCATGAAGTCGGCCATGACGGTGTACTTCTCGGCGAGGCGTGCGACGTCGTCCCAGGTGCCGAGGCGCGGGTCGACGGTGTCGTAGTGGACGACGGCGAAGCCCCGGTCACCCGAGGACGGGTAGAACGGCAGCACGTGCACCCCGCCGAACGCGCCGGCCAGCTCGCCGTCGAGGAGCTGCTCGAGGTGGCGCAGGCCACCGCCGAGGCTGTCCGCGTAGGTGATGAGCATGGCCTCGTTGGTGACGGGCTTCACGCGACCAGCCTCGGGGTGGAGGTGCGGTGAACGCATCCGGAGGTCCCGTGCGCGGAGGCCGGTGCAGGTCAGTGCGGGTTGTCGGTGGTGCGTGATCAGGTGCGGGCATGGAATCGCTGCTGGAGGAGCGCCTCGCGGCGCGCCTGTGGTGGCGTGCGGCGGCGCACCCGGAGGGGTACGAGCTCGAGTCCTCGGTGCAGCTGCTGGCCCTGGGTGACGGGCCCGCTGCCGGTAGTGCTGCCTCTGCGGAGGCGTCGTTTGCCGTCGTCGATGATGACGACGACGAGGGCACCGGCGACTGCGACCAGGAGGGCTGCACCCCAGGTGCTCTGCGGCCGACGCCTCAGGAGCCGGTGGGCGTCGAGGCAGAGCCGGAGGCGTCTCCCCGGGCGCTGCTGCCCGAGGCCTGCCTGCTGGGGGTGCGCGATGCGGTGGCGCTGGAGTGGGCGGCACTGACCCCGGGTGCGGAGCTGGTGGCGGCGGTGGAGGAGCTGTGGGGTGACCTCGCCGCAGACCTGGACGCTGCCTGCCGCTCCACGGACGCCGCGGTGGCAGGAGCAGCGCCGGACCCCTCCACGCCGGGCGACCCCGCTCATGACGGAGGTGACCCCGCGGCCGGGCCGGACGCCGAGCACGCGTCCGGGGCCGCCGCACCGCTCGACCTCGATGACGCATCGGACCAGTCCGCATCAGCCGCGAAACCAGACCAGCCCAGCGTCCACCCCGGGGAGTCCGACGACCGCAGCCTGCGCGACGACGCCGACCCGTCCGACGACGCCGTCCAGCCTGCTGGTGTCCCGGCCTGGGGTGCCACCTCGGATGCGGAGCTGGTCGAGGCGGTCGCGGCGTGCGAACGCCAGATCGCCGCGCTGGCAGCCCGCCGAGACCAGATCGCCGGGGTCTTCGCCTCCCGCCGTGCTGCCGAAGCCGACGCCGACGTCGCGGATGCCCGCGCGGCCACCGCCCGCGACGGCAAGGGCCGCCCCTGGGCGATCCGCCCCCGTTCCACCGCGCCCTCGGAGCTGTGCGCGCGCTTGGGCATCGGCTCGGTCGCCGCCGACGCCCTCGTCGAGCGCGGCCTGGCCGCGGTGGGAGCCCAGCGGGACGTGGCCGCGGCGATGGCCGCCGGAGCCCTGCCCGCGGCAGCGGGGTCGTGGATGTTGGAGCAGCTGTCCGCGGTGCGCACCACCGCCTACCTCTCCGCCCTGGAACGCGAGAGCACCACCCGCGAGCGGGCGCTGGCGGAGGAGCGCGCAGCGCAGGACGCTGCCCGAGCCGAGTCCGGGCAGCCGCCGCTGAGTCGGGAGCAGCTGCGGGCGCGGGCCGCCGCTGACCAGGCCGAGGTGGACGCCCGCGCCGAAGCAGCTGCTGCCGCGCACGCCGAGCAGGTCGCTGCCGCGGTGCGTCGGGAGCTGCTGGAGCGTGCCACCGGCACCTCCAGCTGGTCTGTTGGTGGCGCCGGGCAGGACCTGGCGCCCAGCTCTGACCCCAGCTCTGACACCACCACCGGCACTGGCACCGGCACCGGCACCGGCTCCGGCGACGGCTCCAGCAGTGCTGCGCCGTCTGGTCCGGCGGGTGCGACATCGCGGCCCACGGCCGGGGCGGGGCTGGGCCCGAACCGGCGGGCGTGGACCAAGCGCCTGAACACCGCCGTGCACCGCGCTGATGCTGACGCTGCTCAGCGTCGTGCGGCGAAGGCCCGTGCGGGGTGCTCCACCGCGCGGTGGTCAGAAGCTGACGGGCAGGCGGCGTTGCAGCTGCGGGGACCGGCGGAGGACATCGCCGTGATCACCGCGGCGATGGACGCCCGTGCCCGCCGCCGCCAGCAGCAGGCCCGCGCTGCCGAGCGCGCCGCTGCCAGGGAGCAGGGGCGCCCGTTCGACCGGGGTGCGGTGGGCAGCCTGGATGCTCACCGGATCGCTGCGGTGAAGGAGTGGGCGACCGCGGCGTTGGAGATCTCTGAGACCTCCGGGGTGTCGGGGACGTGGTACCCGATCGCGCGGACGGCGGCGTCCAAGCCGGTGGTGCACCTGGTGCTGCCGTGGACGGTGCTGGCGGGGGTGTCCACCATCGGGGCGCAGCTGGCCGGGTACGGGCCGATCGGTGCGGTGGCGGCACTGCGGATCGCCGCGGACGGCTTGTGGCGTCGGGTGCTGGCCGATCCCGCCTGTGGTGCGGCGGTCGGGATCGAAGAGGGGGCGTGGCGACCGAGCACGGCCTTGGCGCGGTTGGTGGGGCTGCGGTGGTGGTCCTCGACGTTGCCGTCCTCGACCCGTGCGGTGGGGGCCGACCACGGCCCTGCTGGTGGCGGCAGCGGTGGGGGTGGTGCTGGGGGTGGGCAGCTCGACCACGTCCAGCCCTACGCCGCCGGTGACCCTTCAGGTGGGCCGACGGAGGTGACGAACCTGCAGCTGCTGGCCCAGAGCGAGCACCTGCTCAAGCAGGCCGGGGAGCACGCCCGCCCCGGCCACGGCTGGAGCGTGGCGGTAGAGCGCACCGGTCCGCCCGGACCAGGTGACCCTGTGCCGGCGCCAGGGGACGGGGTGGTGTGGACCGCACCGACCGGGCACACCTACCGCGTCAGCCCGCAGGTGCTGCTGGACCCTGAGGACACCCTCGCAGGCCCTGGGGAGGACAGCGCCTCAGGAGGAGCGGGCATGACGTGCGACTCCTGCGCAGCGGAGGAAGTCGTCGGCGCCGGCGGAACAGGGGGCACCGACGTGGGTGGGTTGCCGGGGTGGGTGCACCGGCTGCTGGCTGACGTCCTGCCCGCCTGGGTGGGGTGGCCACCGGATGGACGTCCGGCCGGCACACGACCAGCTACCGGGACCGGCGAGAGCGGACAGGACGAGGACGCGGTGGTGTGGTCCACGGACTGGGCTCGTGCCGTCCTCACCGACGCCCCACCCGAACCCGCACCCGAGCACGACGACGACATCGACCAGGGCGGAGAAGAGCCGTACCTGTTCGACGACCTACCGGCCGCTTGACGGCGGCACCTGTCGTCGACGGTCTCGGGCGTGCCCACAGCCAGGTCGGAGCCGGCCGAGGACGGCAGTTGTCCACAGTCGGGGTCTGCAGCCTCCGCTGAGATCACCGCACGCGCCAGGGTTGCTCCATGAGCCCGCGATCTCGTCGCCGCACCACGAAGTCCGCCGCACGCCGCAGCACCGCCCAGCGCGGCACGCGACCGAGCATCCCGCGGCAGCGGCAGGCACCCGAGGAGGAGCTGCTGCAGCGGTCCGAGCCGTTCGTCACCAACGACGACGCCCTCCTCGTGCTGCACCGGGCCGTGGAGGACCCGGCCTTCCAGCAGTTCCTCGACCAGCTGCCGCTCGTCCACCTCATCGGGCAGTTCCTGGACTGGGTCGAGGAGGGCGACGACCTCGACGACCTCGACGACGATGTCGAGCCGCACCGCGACCCCATCGACTCCACCGACTCCGTGGAGTCCGCCGCGATCCCCGAGGACGACGACAGCACTGACCTCCCCTCGGAGGCCTCGCTCTTCGAGCGCCTCGGCGTCGCAGCCATCGGGTGCACCGCTGTCGAGCGCTGGCGCCCCCGTGTGCTCTCCATGGCGTGCACGCGCTGGGGGCTCATCTCCCTCACCGACGATGGACTGGAGCGCTGCCCCGACCTCATGGGCTGGACCGCGGTCGACGCGAAGGACCGCGCGTGGGCTCGTGCCCTCGTCGTCGCCGCGGCCGTGGAGTGCACGGCCCGCCACGTCTCAGCCCAGCACGTCGCGGGGGACCACGTCCGCCACGCCTTCGCCACCATGCTCGCCAGCTCGATCGAGGACGACCCCTGGCCGCTGGGACTCATGAGCGCCCTGCGACCCGACGACGTCCTGTCCGAGCACGTGGACCGGATCGTCCTGGAGCACGTCACCGAGCTGCGCTCGTGGGGCGTCCTCGCCGAGGGCGACCGTCTGCAGGTCGCCCCCGGCGCTGAGCCCCTGCTGCGGTCCGTCTCGATCAACCTCCGCGCGGATCCCGTGCTCGTGCCGGCCGCGTGAGCTGCAGCGGCAGGCCTCAGCGGTCGGGGCTCGCCCGACCGGATCGGTGGCCCGCGCTGAGCGTCAGGGGCTGAGCGGTTCGGGCTCGCCAGGCCAGCGTCAGCGGGACGTGCGCCTCGCGAGCCGCGCCACGAGCGCCGGGTAGTGGCGCGGCACCAGGCGCACGACGGCGTCGACGACCTTCGCGTCGCGGCCCACGAGCACCCGCGGACTGCCCGCCTCCACCCCGTCGACGACGATCCGCGCCGCCTGCTCCGGAGGCATCCGCAGCAGCTTCTCGTTGTAGCGCCGCTGCTGCGCCTCCTCCTCTGTGCTCACCTGGTGCCCGGACGCCTTCGCGTGCTCCAGCGCGGACGTCGCGATGCTCGTCCGCACCCCACCGGGGTGCACCACGGTCACCCGCACCGGCTGTCTGGCGGCGAGCACCTCCGCGCGCAGCGCCTCGGTGAACCCTCGCACCCCGAACTTGCTCGCGCTGTACGCCGACAGCCCGCTCTGCGCCATGAACCCGTTGAGGCTGGAGATGTTCACGACGTGCCCGTCACCGGACGCCACGAGGTGCGGCAGGAACGCCTGCGTCCCGTGGATGACCCCGAACAGGTTGATGCCCAGCACGCGCTCGTACTCGGACCAGTCGCTCTCGATCACGGTGCCGCTGCTGGCCACGCCCGCGTTGTTGTAGAGCTGGTGGACCACGTCGAGCTCGTCGACGACGACGCGGGCGTAGGCGAAGAACGCGTCCCTGTCGCTGACGTCGAGCCGGGCGGTGTGGACCCGCGCGCCCAGCGCCCGGGCCCGCTGCGCCGTCTCGGCCAGCCCCGCCTCGGACACGTCGGACAGCGCCAGGCGAGCACCGCGCTTGGCCAGCTCCAGCGCGAGCGCTCTGCCGATGCCCGACCCCGCGCCGGTCACCACGCACGCCTTGCCGGCCACGCTGTTCACGGTCCCGCTCACTGCTGCGCTCCTTCGAACTCCTGGTTGATGGACCCGTCGGCCCCCGCCGCGGCGCTCGCCACGTGGTCACCGACGAGCGCCACGAGCCGCTCGACCAGCGCCGACGACACGAGGTGCCCCATCCCGGGGACCACCACGTGCCGGGACCCGGCGATCGCGGCCGCCGTCGCCGCACCGCCGCTCGCCTGGACCATGACGTCGTGGTCGCCGTGGACGACCAGCGTCGGCGCCGTCACCCGGGCGAGCTCCGCGGTCCGGTCACCGCTGGCGGCGATCGCCTGGATCTGTCGCGCTGGCCCGATCCTCGACGCCGGCCCGCCTCCGCGCTCCCACGCGCCGCGGGCGCGGGCCTCCTCGGCGGCTGCGTCGTCGTCGGACAGGGGGAAGCCCGGACCGGCGAGGTGGTGGACCATCCCGAGGTGGCGCGCCACGGCCACCTCCACCGTGGTGGCGGGGGCGTGGCGCAGCCGCCACAGCGTCGACCGCGCCGCACCACCGACACCGGCGGCACCCGTCGTCGAGTACAGGGACGTCAGCGACGCGACCCGGTCCGGACGCCGCGACGCCAGCACCTGCGCCACCATCCCTCCGAGCGACTGCCCCACCACGTGCGCCCGCTGCACGCCGAGGTGGTCGAGCAGGCCGACGGCGTCGGCTGCCATGTCGGCGAGGTCGTACGCGTCAGGCCGCGGCTGACGGAAGAGCTGCCGCGCCAGCCCTGGCGCGGGGGCGTCGATGCGGCTGGACCGTCCGATGTCGCGGTTGTCGAACCGCACCACCCGCAGTCCGCGCGCCACGAGCCCGTCGACAAAGGCCGCCGGCCATGCGGTCAGGTCCTGTCCCAGTCCGGCGATGAGCAGCACCACCTCGCGGCCGTCGTCGTCGTCCTGAGCGGTGTCGCGGAAGCAGATCCGCGGGCCTGCGGGCAGCTGCACGAAGCGGTCCGGATCGGGTCGCTGGAGCGAGGTCAGCTGCAGCTCCGGGTCGACCACGCTGCCCTCACGGAGCACGGCGACGTCCGAGCGGTAGTCCATCGACGTGGTCCACGGCGGCCGGCTGCCCTGCTTCGGCAGCTCGTCGACCGCGCGCTGGATGTACCCGGCGCCGAAGTCGAGGTAGGGCCGCGTCGGCATGCCGGGGTCGGACGGCACGGGCCGCGCGGTGTCGTACCCGTGCTCGGCCATGTGGCGCAGCAGCCGCACGAGGTGCTCGCACAGCAGCCCGACCTTGAGCGTCCAAGAGGAGTTGGTGTACCCGATCGAGAAGGCCAGGTTCGGCACCCCGGACAGCATCATCCCCTTGTAGGCGAGCCGCTCGGGCAGCACGACCCCCTCACCGTCCACGCAGACGCGGGCCCCGCCGAAGATCTGCACCGCAAGTCCCGTGGCGGTCACGACGACGTCGGCCTCCAGCCGCTCGCCGCTGACCAGCCGCACGCCCGTGGCGTCGAAGGTGTCAATGCGGTCCGTCACCACCGACGCCCTCCCGGACCGGATCGCCGCGAAGAGGTCACCGCTGGGGGAGGCGCACACGCGCTGGTCCCACGGGTCGTACGGGGGATTGAAGTGGGTGTCGACGTCGTAGCCCTCGGGCAGCTGCTTCGTCACCACCCGCCGGTAGATCGCGCGGGCGGCGCGGGGGTGCTCCTGGCTGAAGCGCCACACCGCGCGCTGCTTGGCGATGTTCTTGCGCCGGGTCAGCGCTGCGCCCCGCTCGTCGCCGAACCAGTGCCGCAGCCTCGCGCCGAGCTCGTCACCCCGGGAGACGGGCATGACGTAGGTGGGTGTGCGCTGCAGCATCGTCACGTGGGCGGCGGTCTGGGCGATCGCCGGCACCACCGTCACGGCCGTGGCTCCGCTGCCGACGACGACGACGCGCTTGCCCGTCACATCGAGGTCGGCCGGCCAGTGCTGCGGGTGCACGACGGTGTTGCCGGGAGTGGCGGCGAAGCGCTCCAGCCCTGGCAGGTCCGGGGTGTACCCGGCGTCGTAGCGGAAGTAGCCGGTACCTGCGAACACCCAGCCGGCGGTGAGCTGGAACCGCTCGGGCTGGTCGGACTGGTCGGGGGAGCTGTCGGTGCGCTCGACGGTGACCGTCCAGCGGGCGGTCTGGCTGCTCCACGACAGGTCCACCACCCGCTGGTGGTAGCGGATCTTGTCGTCCAGCCCGCCCTCGGTGGCCGCCTCGCGCAGGTAGCGCAGGATGCGCGGCGCGTCGGCGATGGCCTGCTCGTCGAGCCAGGGCTTGAACTCGTACCCGAACGTCGACAGGTCGGAGTCGGAGCGCACCCCGGGGTAGCGGAACAGGTCCCACGTGCCGCCGGACGCGCCCCGCGCCTCGAGGATCGCGAAGGAGGTGCCCGGCAGCTCAGCAGCCAGGTAGCGCCCGGCACCGATGCCCGAGATGCCGGCACCGATGACGACGACGTCGAGGTGCTCGAGCCCGACGGGTGGGTCTGGGATCACGGTCACCCCACCATGGTGCGCGACGCACCACTGCTCGTGCTGCAGCACCGTGCACCGGTGGCGCCGTCCTGTGGTGCACGATGCTGCGGTGGTGGTGGGGGCGGATGCTGACTGGCCACAGCCGTCGACCGAGGTGCGGGAGCTGTTCCGCCGCGGTGCGCAGACGGCGCTCGACGTGCGCGCCACCTGGGTGGCGCAGCTGCACGAGGCGTCGCTGAGCACCGGGAGGATGCGCGCCGTGGCCGCCGACCCGGTGCTCGCGGCCGCCGTCCGCCGCACGAACGAGGCCAACCTGCTCCTGTGGGCCACCGCCAACGTCCGCGACCCCGGTGCGCGCGTGCCCGCCGGCACCGGCCCGGAGGCCCTGGAGACCGCGCGCGACCTGGTCCGCCGCGGACTCGACCAGCGCGCCCTGGAGGCCTACCGCGCGGTGCAGGGCGTCGTGTGGCGGCAGTGGACGGCCACCTGCTTCGAGCTCACCGACGACCCGGCGCTGCTGCGGGAGCTGCTCGACGTCTCGGCGCTGTCCATCTCCACCTTCCTCGACGACACGGTGGCCGCCGTCGTGGAGCACATGGACGCCGAGCGCGCCGAGCTCACCCGCGGTGCCCACGCCGAGCGGCGCGCCGTGGTGACGCTGCTGCTGGAGGGAGCGCCCATCGGCCGGGCCCGCGCCGAGGTGCAGCTCGGGTACGGCCTCACCGGCCCGCACACCGCCGCCGTCGTCTGGACCACCGAGGCGGGCACCGACCGGATGGAGGCCGCCGCCGACGCCGTGGCGCGCGCCGCCGGAACCGGTCGCCGCCTCACCGTGGTGGCGGGGGCGACGGCGCTGTGGCTGTGGCTGCCGGTGGCCGGGGAGGTCGCTGCGGACGACCTCGCCCGTCACCTGGTGGCCACCCCGTCGGTCCGGGTGGCCCTCGGGCGGGCGGGCCGTGACGTCGAGGGCTTCCGCCGCAGCCACCTCGACGCGCTGACCGCCCAGCGGCTGCTCGCCCGGCTCACCTCACCCCGGCAGGTGGTGCGCTACGAGGACGTGAAGCTCGTGGACCTGGTCACCGCCGACCCGGCGCGGGTGGAGGAGTTCATCGGCGACACGCTCGGCGCTCTGGCGGAGGCGCCCTCGGAGGTGCGGGACGCCGTGCTCACCCACGTGCGGGAGCTGGGGAGCGTCACGCGCACCGCGCAGCGGCTGTTCACCCACCGCAACACCGTGCTGCGACGGCTGGCGCGCGCCGACGAGCTGCTGCCCCGCCCGCTGGCCGAGGACGCGCTCGCCGTCGCCACCGCCCTGGAGGTGCTGCGCTGGCGAGGTGGTCGGGCCACCTGAGCGCGGGCACCCGGTCGCGGCCCCTCGATGCGAGTCTCCGCAGACCACCGGCGATCTCCGCCGATCGCGGCGGGACTCTGCTGTCAGGGCCGGCCTGGCGGACGGCGCAGCACGTCCCGGAGGTCGTAGACCGCCACCGGCTCCCGCGGGTCCCACGGGTGGGGGAGCAGCAGCGAGGTGGACCGGAGGTCAGGCGCCACCGGCTCCGCCGGCGCGACGGGGCCGACCACGCCGACCTGGCGGTGAGCGCCGACCTGGCCGGCACCACCGGCCGGGCTCTCCGCGCCGGCCGTGACGGGGGTGTCGACCGCGCCGACCGGTGAGCCGCTGTCGAGGTCCAGCGGGGGCAGCCCCTCGGCGAGCCGGTCGAGGTTGAGCGCCCGCAGCGTGCGCATCCGCTCCCGCTCCAGCCGCAGCCCCTCCCGGGTGGCCACCAGCGCGTCGGCCCGAGCGGCCTCCTGCTCGGCCAGGTGCAGCTGGCGGCCCACCTTCTGTTCGGCGAAGGCCAGCAGCCCGTCGACCTCCGCCTGCTCCAGCAGCACGCGGCGATCCTCGCGCCGCTCCAGCTCGCGCTCGCGGGCCGCGCTCACCCACGTGGCCCGCGCCCGCAGCTCCTCCGACCGTGCGGCCAGGGCCTCCTCGTAGGCGGAGGGCTTCGCCAGGCTCAGGAGCAGCTTGACGAGCACCGGCATCACCTCCAGCGCGGTGAGGAACGCGAAGAGGAGCCAGTGGGCGCTGGCGAGCACGCCGTTCTCACTGCTGAGGCGGTGCAGGGCCGACAGCCTCGCGAGCAGCCCGGTGTCCGCGTCGATGGCCGTCGCCTCGACCGCGGCCGCGTCGCGCTGCTGCTGCTCGAGCGCGGTGATCTGCTGGTCGAGCCGCTGTGCGGCGCTCGCGGCGTCGGCGCGGGACGAGGCCGCCCCGTCACGAGCCGTGGCCTGGACCGCCGCCAGCTCGCCCTGGGCCGCGGCCAGCGCCGCGGTGGCCGTGTCGCGCGCGGCGACCTTGCTCGCGTAGGCGGCCCCGGCGCCCGGCTCACCAGACCCGCAACGGCCCTCCGCCTCGCACGTCACGTCCTGCTGGGCGGCGGCCAGCGCTGCGGCGGCCGCGTCCACGCGCGCCTGGGCGTCGCGCACGGCCGGGTCGTCGGTGACCGCCGACGCCGACGTCGCCGTGCGGGCGGTCGCCAGCTGCGCCTCGCGCTGGTCCCGCAGCTGGGGCAGCACCCCGAACTGGGCGTTCGTGCTCAGCCGCTGCACGCTCTCAGCTTTCTGCTCCTGGTGCATCGCGGCCATCTCGGCGCCGATCTCCCGGTCGAAGACCGCCAGCGTCAGCGGCGTGGAGACCACCAGGCCGATGAGCACCGCGATGACCAGGCGGGGCGCCACGGTGAGCACGTTCTTCCACCACCGGTCCGACCGGCCCGCGCTCAGCACGAAGAACCTGTCGATGGTGAAGACCATCGCGGCCCAGCACAGGCCGAGGGCCGCGGACGCCAGCGCCGACCCTCCCGTGAGGATCTGGAACGCCAGGTACGACGAGCCACCGGCGAGCAGCGCCGACCCGAACATCACCGCACCGAGGGCCTCCTGGCCCGCCCGCTCCTTGGCCGTCACCGACCGCAGCACCGCGTGGTCCGTGCCGGAGGCCCACAGCAGCACGCGGTGCAGCGTCCGGGGCAGCCACAGCAGCAGCGCCACGAGGCCGCGGTGCAGCCCCCGGCAGCCGGGGCCCACCTGCGCGGCGCCACGGCGGACCGCCGACCACAGCGCGGGGTGCGCCGCGCCCCGCGCGAGGAAGCCGGCGCCTCGGGCCACCAGACCGGCGCTCCGCCCCAGCAGCTGGGCGGACCGCACGACCGGCCCAGCGGCGTGCGCCGTCGACACCGCCCACCTTCGCGCAGCCATCTCTGCCGGTGACGCGTCTGCCGGTGACGCGTCTGCCGGTGACGCGTCTGCCGTGGAGGTCTCCGCCGACGACGCGAGGGCGTGCGCGTCCGCCACCTCTGGTCTGGTCATGCTGGGCGCCGCTCCCGTGCTCGTGGTGTCCGGGACCTGATCGGCCGCCCCGCACGCCCCGTGCGCAGGAGCGAGCCGACCCGCCAGCGCGTCACCCGTTCGGAGCAGCAGCCTGATCCGGCCGTGTTCGGGTCTGCTCCGCTGCTCGTGGCTACCGTGAGTGCGTGTCCGACCACCGCGCACCGCGCGTCCCGGCGGCGCTGGACCGCGCCCCGCGCGCACCGGTGCCCGCCGGTCCCCTCGACGACGACGTCACGGGCGTCGAGGCCGTCAGCAGCAACGGGAGCAGCAGCGACGACGTCAGGAGCAGCCCCATCTCCGACGCCGCTGAGGAGGGCACGGGTGCGCTGCCAGCGCCCTACGAGACCGAGGCGCCCACCGACGACCTGGTGCTCATCGCCGCCGCCCTCGGCGCCGCGGCGCTGCTCGTGACGGTCCTGTCCGGCCTGCTGCCCGCCCTCGGCCCGACCGTCCGGACGACCGCCTGGCTCCTCGGTGCGACGGGCCTCGCCGTCTCGGTCGTCGCGGTGCGCCGGCGGACCCCCGCGAGCCGAACTGCGGTGGCGGGGGTGGCGCTCAGCGCGGCGGCGCTGCTGCTGTCGGCGGTGCTCGTCGTCGTCGGAGCAGCGGGTCAGCTCACCTGAGCCGCAGCGCCGGCACCCCGGGCCGCGCCGGCCCCGGCTCCGGTCAGGGCGTGGCGAGGTCCTCCACGCACGGACCGGCGCCCATGGCCTCCAACCCCGCCAGGTCTCCCGCGGCCGGCTCCACGACGTCGGGGTTGTCCTCGGCGAACATGAGCTGGGTCGGGTCGTCGACGTGGTCGAGGCCCACGAGGTGACCCAGCTCGTGGACGACCACCGCCCGCACCTGCGCCGGTCCGTTGCGCTCGGTGAGGATGTCGGCGAGGTCGGGTCCGTCGAGCATGACGTCACCGCTGACGTAGGCGCTGCGGCCGTCGGCGTCGGTGTACGCCTGGCTGCCCGCCAGGCCCACGGTGTCGCCCGCGAGGTCGGGGATGGTCGTGTCGTCGGTCCACGCGATGAGCACCGGCGCCCAGCGGTCGTCGCCGTACTGCGCCACCTGCGCCTCGCGGTCGGGTGACGGCTCCTCGTCGGTGCTGCCCTCGTCGACGAACGTCAGCCCGGTGGTGCGCGAGACCGTGGCGACGGCGTCGGCGACCAGCCGCTCCACCTCTTCCGGTGCGCCGTCGAGCTGGGTGACGTACCGGACGGGCTGGCAGGAGCTGTACCGGATCGGTTCGCCGGTGCTGTCGTCCGTCTCGAGGACGGCGTAGCCGGCGCTCGCCGGGTCCCCGCCGCCGGTAGGAGCCGACGAGGACGACGACGGCGTGGTCAGCGGCGGCGCCGTCGACGGAGCCGCTGCGTCGGTCTCGTCCGTGGTCAGCAGCGCGCACCCGCCGAGAGCGGCGGCGGTGCTCAGCGCCAGGACGGCGGCGGCGCCGCGAGCGAGGAGACCCACGGCGACAGCGTCGCACGGGCGATCACAGCACCCGGGACGGCGCGCTGAGCAGCGCAGGGCGAGCAGCGCAGCGCGCGCTGCGCCGTGCAGCGCGGGCAGCGCCCCTGAGCGGTCATCCACAGCCCGGAGACCAAGATCAGCGCGAGCTGTCGCTCCGTTCCTAGCCTCACCACCATGGTCGACCAGCAGCTCCCGCCCGTGCCGACGCCACCGCACCCCGAGCGGCGTCGCCGCCGCTGGCGCGTCGTCGGTCTCGTGAGCCTCGGGGTCGTGGCGGGGCTGCTGACCGGAGCCGTCGGGCTCGCGCTGCTGCTGTCCGCGTCGGTGCTCGCCGGGCCGCACCCGTCAGGGGGCGGCCGTCCGCACACCGAGCAGGAGAGGCCTCGCCGGGCCGCAGCGCCTCCGGCGGACCAGCCGTCCTCCACGCCCGTCACCACTCCGGACGCCGAGGGTGCCGCCGCGGCCGCCCGGGCCTTCGTCACCGCCTACGAGCACGGCTACCGCACCGGCGACTTCGCCGGCTTCGCGGCAGCGCAGGCGCCGAGCTGCTCCACCTGCCAGGAGCTCGCAGCGCCCGTCCAGGAGGCCCAGGCGCGAGGCGCACGCCTCGGCGAGCCCGGGATGGACGCGCCGGCGCTCACGGTGGTGGGGACCGACGGCGAGGCGGCGCTGGTCCACACGACCGTCGACGTCTCCGATCTCGTCGTCCACCGCAGCGACGGGACGCAGGGCCCCGTTCTCGGGTACCGCGCCGAGACCGACCTCTACCTCGTCTGGTCCGGGGACCGCTGGCAGGTGGCCGCCCTCGACGGCGACGCGTGGTGCCTCCAGCTCAACGCCCTGACGCCGGAGACCTGAGCGCAGCGCCTCCTGGGCCGCGGGGGGCGGCGACTCACTCGCAGGCGACGCCGTCCCCGTCGCGGTCGAGCTTGCGGCTGTAGCCCGGGTCACCGGTGTGCAGGGGAGCTGCGTCGGCGGCGCGCACCGCGGTGCAGTTGGCGTAGCTGACCGAGGAGCCGCGAGGAGCCTCCGCGGGCTCCTTCGCGGCGGGCGCGTCGTCGCTGGTCTTCGAGGACGAGAGCGACGAGGACGAGGACGCCTTCGCCGCGGCGGACTGCGCCGCGCTGAGCTGGGCCTGCAGGTCGTTCACGCGGGCGGTCGCCGCGTCGGCGGCGGCCTGGGCGCTGGCGCGGGCCTTCTCCGTGGTCGCCTGGGCGGCGGCGGAGTCCTCAGCGGCCTGCTGCGCCTGCGCCATCTGCTCGTGGGCGCCGGCGATGGCGGCCTCGGCCTCGTGGGCCTGCTGGACGGCGGCGTCGGCGCGGTGGTCCGCCGCTGCGATGCGCGAGGTGCTCCCGGCTCCGCCGATCCCCATGCCGACCAGCAGCGCCACCATCCCCGACGCTGCGGCCACCGCGGCGTACTTGCGCTTGCGCCACCGCCGCGCCGAGGGCTGTCCCGCACCGGGCGCCGGCGCGCGGCCCTGGGTGGGGGAGGGTGTGCCGGCGGAGGCGGGTGCTCCGAGGACCGGGCCGGCAGAGGGGCCACGTCCGGCAGGGCCGGTGCCAGCGCGGCGGGGCAGTGGCACCGTGGCGCTCGGCTGGCCGCTCAGCGCGGGGCCGGGAGGCAGCTCGACCGTCGTGAGCGGCTTCTCGGTGCCGCCGTGGGCGTCGGCGCTGCGCGGCGCACGCGGCGCCGTCCTCAGGTCGATGGTGTGCTCGTCCACGTCCGCCCCCTGGCTGCCCCCGCGCCGTCCCTCGACGGCACCTCCGACGGTAGGGGCAGCGCTGTCACCAGCGGCGGAGCACACGCCGGTCCTCGCGCGTCCGGTACGAGAACGCCGCTGGTCAGCCGGGGTTCGGCCGTCGCAGCAGCATCACGAGCACCAGGGGTCGCGCACGCACCGTCCGCGCCCGGTCGCCGCCTGGCCTTCCGACCCGACCACCGTGCCAGCCCCTGCTCCGCCTCCCGCCCTGCTGCAGCTTCGGCCCCCCGTCCCGGAGCGCTCACCGGCGGCAGCCGTCCGACCCGGCGCCTAGTGTCGGAGCGTGACCCCACCGCCACCGCCGTGGACGTGCCGGCTGCAGGCCGTGGTGGTCCCCGCGCTCCTGCGGGCTCCAGCGCTGAGGGCCGGAGGCTTCGCCGTCGTCGACTACGCGGACACGCCCGTCGGCCCCTACCGCGAGGCGCTCACCGCGGTGGCGCTGTCGCCCCGCAGCGGCTGGGTGCCGTGGATGGTGGTCGACTCCGAGGCCTCCCGTGCCGGCGGCCGGGAGGGGTGGGGGCTGCCGAAGGAGCTCGCGGTCATCGACACCGAGCGCGAGCCCGCCGACCGAGCACCCCGCACGGCGAAGGTGCTCGCCGAGGGCGTCGACCTCACCGTCACCGCGCGCGTCACCGGAGGGCGCGGGCTGCGGGTCAGCCTCACCGCCGCGCTGCGCCAGCCGCGACGCGGCCCCGCGGAGGTGCGCTTCACCGGACGGGTGCGGCCCGCCGTCGTCGTCCTGGAGGGCACCCCGCCGCGGGGCGTGCGACCGGGCCGCCGGCCCGGGGTCGCCCTGGACGGGACGATGGTCATCGGCCCGCCGCGCTGAGGCGGCCCTCAGGCCCGTGCGTCGGCGACCAGCCGCTCGCTGACCTCCCACAGCCGGCGGGCGGCCTCCGGGTCGAGAGCGTAGGCCCTCACCCCGGTGATGCCGCGGACCTCGTCCACCACCTCCGCCTCGCGGCAGTCCTCGAAGTATCGACCGCCCACGCCCGCGACCAGCGGTGAGGTGGCGAGGAACACCGACGTGGCGGCGCCCTGCTCCGGGGTCTTCATGTGGAAGGCGCCGGAGGCCTCCGCCTCCCGCAGCTGCCGTTCGGCCGCAGCGCGCTGCTGCGCCGACCAGTGCCGCTGCAGCGGGGTCCAGATGCCGCCGGGCATGAGGGCGTTGGCCGTGATGCCCTCGTCGGCCCAGCGGCGGGTCGCTTCCACGGCGAAGAGCACGTTCGCCGTCTTCGACTGCCCGTAGGCCAGCCCCGGGTCGTAGGGGCGGCGCTCGAACATCAGGTCGTCGAAGACCACCGGGGAGGCTCCGTGCCCGCTGGAGGACACGACGACGACGCGCGCCTCGCCGACCTCGCGAGCGCCCGCGGCCAGCGCGGCGTGCAGCCCCGTGGCCAGGGCGAAGTGACCGAGGTGGTTGGTGCCGAGCTGGAGCTCCCAGCCCTGGGCGGTGGTCCCGTGCGGGGTGTCCATGACACCGGCGTTGTTGACGAGCAGGTGCAGGGGTGCTGCGCCCCACCGGTCGGTGAAGGCGTCGACGGAGGTGAGGTCGGCCAGGTCGAGCTCCTCCACCCGCGGGGCGGGGGCGGAGGAGCCTGCGGCGCGGGCGGTCCCGGCGACGTCGTCGGAGGTGCGCTGTCCGGCGGCCGTGTCGCGCACGGCGAGCACCACCTCGGCGCCGGCGTGGGCGAGGGCGCGCGCGGTCTCCACGCCGATGCCGGAGGCGCCGCCGGTGACCACCGCGACCCGGCCCGCGAGGTCGGTGCCGCGCGCCACCTCCAGGGCGGTGCTGCGGCTGGTGAAGGGGCTCGTGATCCGGGGCAGCTGCGTCTGCGAGGCCATGCCACCAACCTAACCAACTAGTTGGTTACCCGCTAGTCTCCCGGCGTGAGGGACGGGGAGGCCAGCAGGCGGAGGCTGCTCGACGCCGCAGCGGCGGAGTTCGCGCAGCACGGCATCGCCGGAGCGCGCGTGGACCGGATCGCCGCGGCGTCGGGGGTCAACAAGCAGCAGATGTACTCCTGGCACGGCTCGAAGGACGGCCTGTTCGACGCCGTCTTCGACGACCAGCTCCGGCACATCGTCGACGCGGTGCCCTTCGACGCCGACGACCTGCCCGGGTACGCCGTGCGCCTGTACGACTCCTACCTGCGCGAGCCGGAGCTCGTCCGCCTCACCAGCTGGAACCGGCTCGAGAGGGTGCCCACCGGCGACGTCCTGCGCGGGCACCGCCACCTCGCCCAGCCGAAGCTCGACGCCATCGCCGCCGCGCAGGCCGCCGGGCGCGTGGTGGCCGACCTGCGCCCGGACGAGGTCTACTCGGTGGTCATCGCGCTGGCCGGCACCTGGTCGCCCGTGAGCGGCACCTTCACGGCCTCCGCCGGCGACGACGAGGCCGACCACGCCCGGCGCCGCGAGGCGCTGCGGCTGACCGTCCGCAGGGCCCTGCTCCCCTGAGTCGTTGTCTCTGAGCCGTCGTCGCTGAGCCGTCGTCACCGGACCCTCGTCACCGTGTGACCGCTGCTGCGCGGGCGCGACCGGCCGTCAGGTGACGGTGCAGGCCTCGTCGGCGCCGGTCACCGACGGCGTCAGGGGAGCGGCCGGCGTGCTGGCGGACGGGCTCGGCGTCGTCGTCGTCGTCGAGTGGTGGCCGGAGCCCTTGGTGGTGCTGTGCGAGGGGGTCGCCGAGGCGGACGGCTGCTGCGCCGCGCTACCCGTCGTCGTACTGGTCGCCGTGCTGGTCGTCGGGGAGGCGGCGGTCGGGTCGACGTCGTGCTCGAGGTCGCCGAAGAGGGCGTTCGCCTGCGGCTCGCTCCACAGCACGTTGGCGGTGTCGGACTTCACCACGTCGCTGCGCGGGTGGTTGGGCACGGTGAAGAACTGCAGCTGGCTGGGCGGCAGCGACTTCACCGACTCCGCCAGGGACGCCAGCGCGGACAGGCTGCCGAGCCCGGAGTCGGTGGTGATCGACTTGGTGGCGGCGTCGAGGAAGCCGTACATCGCCGTCGGGTCGGTGAGCTCGCTCTCGGCGGTGCGCGCCATCGAGGCGAGGAACTGCTGCTGCCGGTTGATGCGGCCGAGGTCGGAGCCGTCACCGATGGCGTGGCGCTCGCGGACGAACGCGAGCGCCTGCTCGCCCTCCAGCTCGTGCTGCCCGGCGGGCAGGTCGAGGTTCGCCTTCGGGTCGACGACGGGCTCGGTGGTGCACACCGGCACGCCGCCCAGGGCGGTGGTCATGTCCTTGAAGCCCTCGAAGTCGACCACCACGAAGTGGTCGATGTGCACCCCGGTGGCCGCCTCGACGGTCTTGATCGAGCATGCCGCGCCGCTGGCGGTGCCGCCGTGCTCGGACCCGAGCGTGAACGCCTCGTTGATCTTGGCCTGGCGGGGTGTGGTGGTGGTGCCGTCGGTGCCGGTGCAGCTGGGGATTGACACCCACGAGTCGCGCGGGATGCTCACCGCCGCGGCCCACTTCCGGTCCGCGGACAGGTGCACCAGCAGCATCGTGTCGGACTGCGCCGTCGTCAGCCCCGCTCCGTACTCCGTGCCCGTGCCGGCGCGGCTGTCGGACCCCAGCACGAGGATGTTCTCGGCGCCCTTGGCCACCACGGCCGGCCGGTCCCCGCCCAGCTGCTTGCTGATGTCGGCGCTGGTGATGTTGCTGTCGAGGTGCTGGTAGACGCCGTACGCCGTGGCCGCGCCGCTCAGCAGCACCACCGCGCCGACCGCCCCGGCGATGCGCAGGGTGCGGCGACGCCTGCGCATCATGCGGTGGCGCGGCGAGGCGTCGTCGAGAGCGGGGGAGGAGGGCACGCTCCGACGGTAGGGCGGCGCTGCGCTGCGACCCGCCCGATCCAGCGGTGCTGCGGCAACCGCTCAGTGACCTCCCAGGTGCGGGGCGACCGTCAGGGGGTCAGGCGGCGCAGGAGGGCGGTGAGGGAGGCGCGCTCGTCGTCGGTGAGGGTGCCGAACAGCTCCGAGGCAGCCCGCGCGCGGGCCCGCTCGGCGTGCGCGACCGCCTCGCGGCCCCCCTCGGTGAGGACGACGACGACGGCGCGCCGGTCGGCCGGGTCGGCCCTGCGCTGCGCGAGGCCGCGGTCGACGAGGCCGTCGACCACCTCCGTGGCCGAGCGCGGCGCGATGCGCAGGGCAGCGGCCAGCTCGGAGATGCGCACGCCCTCGGCACTGCTGTCCGCAGGGCCGTGGTCGCCGGCGTGGCCGGCGTGGCCGGCGTGGGCGATGACGCGCAGGGCGCGGGCGTGGTGCGGAGACAGCCCGGCGGGCTCGAGCGCGGCGTGGAACTGGCGGCGCAGCCCGCGCGCGGCGCCCAGCAGCGCGTCTGCCAGCTCGGCGCTCGACCCGGCGCTCGACCCGGTGCCGGCCTCGGTGTCGGCCTCGGTGTCGGCCTCGGTGTCGGCCTCGGTGTCGGCCCGGCCGGCTGCGGGGTCGTGGCTGGAAGTCACCGGGGAATGCTAGCGCGATGTCGAGCGCTTACCTCATCGTGAGGTAACCTCAGCATCTCCCACCCTCCGCAGAAGGGACGTGGTCACCACGTCGAGCCCCACCCCCAGTCCCCCCGTCCCCACCACCACGCTCGCAGCAACCAGGAGCAACTCCGGCGGCCACGGCCCGCGCGGCGGTCAGTTCCGAGGAGGTCCCGCGAGGACCGACCCGGCCGACCGCGAGCAGCTGCGCCGCTCTCCGGTCTCCCTGCGCCGCATCGCCTCCCTCTTCGGGCCGCACCGCTGGCAGGTCGCGCTCGTCGTCGTCCTCATCGTCGCCTCGTCGGTGGTGTCGCTCGCCTCGCCGTTCCTCGTCCGCGCGGTCATCGACGACGCCCTGCCGCACGCCGACGTGCGCCTGCTCGTGCTCGCCGTGGCCGGCATGGTCGCCGTCGCCGCGGTGACCTCGCTCCTGGGCGTCGTGCAGACGTGGATCTCCACCGGTGTCGGGCAGCAGGTGATGCACCGGCTGCGCACGTCCGTCTTCACGCACCTGCAGCGGCAGTCGATGGACTTCTTCACCCGCACCCGCGGCGGCGAGATCACCTCCCGCCTCACCAACGACATCGGCGGCATGCAGTCGGTCGTGACGTCCACCGCGACGTCGCTGGCGTCCAACGCCACCACCGTGGTCGGCACCGCGGTGGCCATGGCGGCGCTGTCGTGGCGGCTGTCGCTGCTGACGCTCGTCGTCCTGCCGCCCGCGGTGTGGCTGACCCGCCGCGTGGCGCTGCTGCGCCGCTCCATCACCTCCGCCCAGCAGCGCCGCCTCGCCGACCTGCAGCACCAGGTGGAGGAGTCGCTCAGCGTCTCCGGGGCGCTGCTCACCAAGACCCTCGGCACCGGCGAGGTGCAGGCGCAGCGGTTCGCCGCGACGTCCGCCGAGCTGGTCGACCTCGAGGTCCGCGCCTCCCTGGCCGGGCGCTGGCGCATGGCCACCATGAACGTCGTCTTCGCCACCATCCCCGCGCTCATCTACCTCGCCGCCGGGCTGCCCGTCACCTCCGGCGGCATGACCGTCGGCACGCTGGTGGCGTTCACCGCGCTCCAGGCGGCGATCTTCAGGCCGCTCATGGGCCTGCTGGACGTCGGCGTGCAGCTCACCGCGTCGATGGCGCTGTTCAGCCGCGTCTTCGAGTACCTCGACCTGCGCGTGGACATCGCCGACCCGGAGCGGCCCGTGCCGCTGGACCCGGCCCGCGTGCGCGGCGAGGTCCGCTTCGAGGGCGTCTCCTTCACCTACCCCGGCGCCGACCGGGCCGCTCTGTCCGACGTCGACGTCGTGGTGCCCGCCGGCACCTCCCTGGCCCTGGTGGGGCGCACCGGGTCGGGCAAGTCGACGCTGGCCTCCCTCGTGGCGCGCCTGCACGACCCGAGCGCCGGGCGGGTGCTGCTCGACGGCACCGACCTGCGGGACCTCTCGCTGACCTCGCTCGCCTCGGTGGTCGGTGTGGTCTCGCAGGAGACGTACCTGCTCCACGCGACCGTCCGCGAGAACCTCCGGCACGCCCGCCCCTCGGCCAGCGACGCGGAGATCGAGGAGGCGGCGCGCCGCGCCCAGGTGCACGACGTCATCACCGAGCTCCCCGACGGCTACGACACCCTCGTCGGCGCCCGCGGCCACCGCTTCTCCGGCGGCGAGCAGCAGCGCCTGGCGATCGCCCGCACGCTCCTGCGCGACCCGGCGGTGCTCGTCCTGGACGAGGCCACCTCGGCGCTGGACAACCGCACCGAGCGGGCCGTGCAGGCCGCGCTCGACGAGGTCCGCCGCGGCCGGACGACGATCCTCATCGCCCACCGGCTCTCGACCGTGACCGGCTCCGACGCCGTCGCGGTGCTGGAGGCCGGTCGTGTGGTCGAGCAGGGGCCGCCGGAGCAGCTGGCCGCGGCCGGGGGCGCGTTCGCGGCGCTCGCCGCGGCGGGCGCCCGGGCCGAGCACGACGGCGACCAGGACCGGGGAACGTGCGCTGAGGCACCGGTGTTGGCACGGGCATGAGCACCACTGACACCACCGGCCGGACCAGCGGCGAGCCCAGCACCCACACCATCGGCATCATCGGCGCCGGCAACATCGGCGGCACCGTCGCCAAGCTGGCCGTCGACGCCGGGCACCGCGTGGTCATCGCCAACTCCCGCGGCCCGGAGACCCTCGCCGACCTCGTCGCCCAGCTCGGTGAGGGCGCCCGTGCCGCCACGGCGGCCGAGGCCGCGGAGGCCGGCGACCTCGTCGTCGTCACCGTCCCGCTGAAGGCCTACCGCGAGCTCCCCGCCCAGCAGCTCGCGGGGAAGGTGGTCCTGGACACCAACAACTACTACCCCGACCGCGACGGCCACATCGCCGAGCTCGACGACCACAGCGCCACCACCAGCGAGCTCGTGGCCCGCCACCTGGCCGGTGCGTCGTTGGTGAAGGTGTTCAACAACATCTTCTCCATCGCGCTGGCCGCCCTGTCCAAGCCCGCCGGTGACCCGGCCCGCGCCGCCCTGCCGATCTTCGGGGACGACGACGACGCGAAGGCGGTCGCCGTCGCCTTCCTCGACACCCTCGGGTACGACGCCGTGGACGGCGGCCCCCTGGCCCGCAGCTGGCGCGCCGAGAACGGCCGACCCGTCTACGTCATGCCCTACGCGAAGGACGGCGACGTCGCCACGCCCGCCCCGGCCGACGCCGCGACGGTCCGCTCGCTGCTCGAGGCCGCTGAGCTGAACGACCCCGACCAGCAGCCGCGCACGCTCAGCTGACAGCAGCTGGTGCACCAGGACCGGCCCATCCCCCCGCACGGGGTGGTGGGCCGGCCCGGTCGTGGTGATGCGCTGACAGAGTGTCATCGCAGGTCACTGGGTGTTGTGGGTGGGCGTCCGAGGGCACCGTACGTGCATGGCGATCGCATCGATCAGGTCCCTGGGCGGTGCGAGCACTGCCGGAACGGACGTGCAGGCGGAGTACCAGGCCCAGCTCGCGCTGCAGCTGCGCGAACGCCGCCGCGAGCGCGAGGCGGAGCAGCGGCGCCGAGCCCGGAGGCCCGCGGACAGCGCCGTCGGTCCGACCGGCCGGCGGGTCGGGTCAGCGGACCCGGCCTCGCCCGCCCTGCCCGCCGCGGGGCCGCGGGGCCGCCGCGAGCGGGTCTTCGCGGCCCCGGCTGACGAGGACCCCCGCGAGAGCCCCGGCGTCCTCTGCTGACGCTGCCTGGGCTCCGGTCACCGCACGAGCGGTGTCAGGCCGCAGGGGCCTCGACGGCGAGGTCCTCCGCGAGCGCCTGGCGCAGGTCGGGGCGCAGGGGCTCGCCCATCGCCCACAGCAGCCGCGCCGCCAGACCGGGCGGGACCGTGCCGGTGGCCTCGCGACGGGTCATGCCGCGCACCACGTCGTAGGGGACGTGGGCGGCCACGGCCAGGTCGCGCAGCGCCTTCGGGCCCAGCGGACCTGCCTCCTCCAGCCACTCGGCGATCGTCTCGCGCATCGCCGCGGCGCTCACCGCGGTGCGCATGCGGTCGGAGACCGGCTTGCTCGGCAGGTGCAGCTGCGACACGGCCGGCAGCGGACGGACCGGAGTCTCGACCGTGCGGATCTGGGCCCGCTCGCTCGTCGTCGTGGTGCTCTTGGTGGTGGTGCGTCGTGCGCTCGCGGTGCTCACCTTCTCGTACGCCCCCCTCGGGTGGCTCGTGCTGGTCGACCGGTGTGCCCGGTGCGACCCGTCCTCTGCGTCAACACCTGTTCGACGCCGTTCAGTCCGGGGTGTGGTGCGCGCCACCTGCCTCGTGGGGTGACGTGGGCCACCTGCGAGGCTGGGACGCATGGAGCAGCGAGCGCTCGGACGGTCGGGGCTGAAGGTCTCGACGATGACCATGGGGACGGCCGGCTTCGGCGGCGGTCTGGCGGCTTTCGGGAACACCCAGCTGGACGGCGCCAAGCGCCAGCTGTCCATGGCGAGGGACGCCGGCGTCACGCTGGTGGACACCGCCGACGCCTACTCGACGGGGCTGAGCGAGGAGATCGTCGGGCAGGCGCTGGCCGGCCAGCGGGACGACTGGCTCATCGCCACCAAGGTCCGCTTCCCCATGGGGGACGGGCCCAACGACCGCGGCCTGTCGCGCCACCACGTCATCAGCGGCTGCGAGGCGAGCCTGCGCCGCCTGGGCACCGACCACATCGACCTCTACCAGCTGCACGAGTGGGACGGGCAGACGCCCGTCGAGGAGACCCTGGCCGCGCTGACGCACCTCGTCGACTCCGGCAAGGTCCGCTACGTGGGGGTGTCGAACTTCTCCGCGTGGCACCTCATGAAGGCGCTCGGCGCCGCTGAGCGCGACCGGCTCGTCAAGCCCGTGGCGCAGCAGATCTACTACACGCTCGAGAGCCGCGAGGCCGAGAACGAGCTGCTGCCCCTCGCCGCCGACCAGGGGCTGGGCGTGCTCATCTGGAGTCCGCTGGCCGGCGGTCTGCTGTCGGGCAAGTACACCCGCGGCGCCGACGGCTCGGTGCAGGGGCCGAAGGGCTCGCGCCACCTCGGCGACTGGCACGAGCCGCCGGTGAACACCCCCGACCGGCTGTTCGCGACCATCGACGTGCTCCGCGAGGTCGCCGCGGGGCGCGGCGTGTCCGGCGCGCAGGTGGCGCTGGCGTGGCTGCTGGCCCGGCCGACCGTCACCTCCGTGATCGTCGGGGCCCGCACCGAGGAGCAGCTGGCCGACAACCTCGCCGCCGCCTCCCTGCAGCTCTCGCCAGACGAGCTCTCGGCCCTGGAGGAGGTCAGCCGCCAGCCGCTGCAGTACCCGTACTGGCACCAGAAGATGACGGCGTCGGACCGCCTCGGCCCGGCCGACCAGGTGCTGCACGCCAACCACGCCTGAGCGCCAGCGGGCGGTCCCGCCGGCCCGCACCACCGTCGTCGTCCTGCTCCGCAGCGCGGGGCAGGACGACGACGCCGGCGGCGGCCAGCGCGGGCCGTCAGCCCAGCGGGGCTGTCAGCTCGAGGTTGATGTCGTCGGGGTCCTGGAGGCTCAGGACGGCGATCCCCTGCGCGGGGATCTCGATGACCTCACCGTGCTCGACGCCCGCCGCGGCCAGGCGGGCCGACGCGGCGTCGAGGTCGGTGCGGGAGTCGACGGCCAGGCTGATGTGGTCCAGGCCCGGACGGTCCGGCGAGAAGGTCTGGCCGCTCGCAGCGGGCACCGGGCGCAGACCGAGGACCTGGCCGCCCAGCTCGAACACCGCACCGCCGAAGAACCTCTGCGGGTCGTCCACCGCGCCGGGGTCGGAGCTCAGCTCGGCCGTCCTGTCGAGGGCGGGCTCAGCGCCGACGAGCGCGGTGTAGAAGGCCTTCGACCGCTCGATGTCGGTCACCGACAGCCGGACGTGGTGGATGCCGCGGGGCTGGGCGAGGGGCTGGGGGGTCTGGGGGGTCTGGGTCGTGTCGCTCACGACACGCCTCGTACCCGCCGGTGATCGCCTCACACGCCGCGGTCAGCCCCAGGCGATCTCGCCGTGGCGGTCGAGGAAGCGGCCCGACCCGTGGCCCGGGCCCTCGGTGGCCAGGCGCACCACGGCGTCCGTCCCCTCGGTCACCGTCTGGGGACCGCTGTGCCCGTTGAGGTCCGTGGCGGTGTAGCCGGGGTCGACCACGTTGGAGCGGACGTCGGGCAGGCCCTTGGCGTACTGGGTGGTCAGCATGATGAGCGCCGCCTTGGAGGCCGTGTACGCCGGCGCCACCACGGTCGACTCGATGCGGGAGGGGTCGTGGGTGATCCGCGTCGACCCGAGGCCGCTGGCCACGTTGACGACCACCGGGTCGTCCGAGCGGCGGAGCAGGGGCAGGAAGGCGCGGGTGGTGCGCACCACCCCGAGGAGGTTGACGTCGAAGACGGCGGCGACGTCGTCGGCGGTGAGGTCCGCGGGCCCGCCGGGGGAGCCGGCGACGCCGGCGTTGTTGACGAGCACGTCGACGACGCCCTCGTGGGCCTCGACGTCCGCGGCGGCGGCGGCGACCGAGGCCTCGTCGGTGACGTCGATCTGCACGAAGCGCGCGCCGACCTCCTCGGCGGCGCGGCGGCCGGCCTCGCGGTCGCGGGCGCCGAGCAGCACGGTGTGGCCCGCCTCGACGAGGCGGCGGGCGGTCTCGCGGCCCAGGCCCTTGTTGGCCCCGGTGATGAAGGTGGTGGTCATGGCTCCAGCCTGCGGGCCGCCGCACGAGGCGCACCAGGCAGCCGGTGACCGTAGGACCAGCGGTACCAGGCCGGGCCCTCACGGTGCTGGGCCTCGGCGGGGGAGCATGGGGGCGTGGAGGGCACGACGGGGCTGACGACCGGACTGACGACCGGGCTCGGCACCACCCTGCGGCTGTGGCGGGACCGGCTGCCGGCGTCGGCCGCGGGCCTGCCCGCCCGTCGCGGGCGGCGCACCAGCGGGCTGCGCCGCGAGGAGCTCGCCGAGCTGGCGGGGCTGTCGGTCGACTACGTGGTGCGGCTCGAGCAGGGGCGGGCCACCTCGCCCTCGCCGCAGGTGGCGGGAGCGCTGGCGCGGGCGCTGCAGCTGGACGATGGCGAGCGCGACCACCTCTTCCGGCTCGCCGGGCTGGCTCCGCTCTCGCGGGAGGCGGTGCCCCGCCACATCACCCCCGGGGTGCAGCGGATGCTCGCCCGCCTTGACGGCACGGCCGCGGTGGCGGTGTTCGCCGCCGACTGGCAGCTGCTGTGGTGGAACCGCACGTGGGCCGGCCTCTTCGGCGACCCGCTGGAGGTCCCGGAGAGGTGGCGCAACTTCGCCCGCTCCGGCTTCCTGCCGGCAGAGGCCGATGACGGGGGCGTTGACGGGGGCGGCACGGTCGTGGCCGGTGGGCGCCGGTTGTCGCGCTGGCCCGTGGTGTCGGTGGACGAGACCGCGGTCCGGGCGGCCGTGGTCGCCGACCTTCGGCGCGCCAGCGGGCGGTACCCGCGGGACCGGGCGCTGGCGGCGGTGGTGCGCGAGCTGTCGGAGGGCAGCGAGGACTTCGCCGCGCTGTGGGCCACCGGAGCCGTCGGGGCGCACCGCGCCGACCACAAGGTGGTGCACCACCCTGCGGTCGGACCGACGACGGTCGACTGCGACGTGCTCACCGACGGCGACGCCGACCTCAAGATCGTGGTGATGACGGCGGTCCCCGGCAGCGAGGACGAGAGCCGCCTCCAGCTGGCGGCGCTGGCGGGCCAGGTTGGGGCCTCCTCGGCCGCTCCCTGACGTCCCGCGGGAGGTGCGCACGGGGGGGACGAGGTGTCAGGGGTGGCGGGCAGGGTGCCGGGTGTGGCGGGTGACCCGGAGCTGGACGGGCTGGTGGTGGTGACGCGACCGACCGTCGTGCCACCGGCGCCGCCGCCGTCATCGCCGGCAGCGGCGCGCACCATGCGCGCCAACCGCAGGCGGGACACCGCGCCGGAGCTGGCGGTGCGCCGCGAGCTCTGGCGCCGCGGCCACCGCTACCTCGTGGATGCGACACCAGCTGGCACCAGCCGCCGGCGACGCGCTGACGTGGTGCTGCGCGGGCGGCGCGTGGCGGTGTTCGTCGACGGCTGCTTCTGGCACTCCTGCCCGGAGCACCTGCACGTCCCGAAGGCCAACCGCGCCTGGTGGGAGGTGAAGCTGGCGAGCATCCGCGAGCGCGACGCCCGCACTGACGCCGAGCTGCTCGCGGCGGGCTGGCTGCCGCTGCGGGTGTGGGAGCACGAGCGCCCGGCCGACGCCGTGGACAGGATCGAAGCCGCGCTCGACCGTCGCAGCACCTGAGCCCTTCCCGGGGGGGGGCGTGCGCAGCTCCCAGGCCCGTCGCGCCGGGCAGCGCAGCGCGTCAGGTGCTGGGAGGGACGGCGGTGCCGGGAAGGGCGACCACGGGGTCCGCGGGGAGGGTCACCACCGACGGTTCTGCCGCCAGGGTCATCGGGACCGTCGCAGACGCAGTGGCGGGCGCGGCAAGGACTGAGCTCGGCGGGCTCGTCGGGTGCAGGAGACCGCTGTGGCAGACCCGGTTGCGCCCGGTCCGCTTGGCCTCGTAGAGCGCGGCGTCGGCGCGGTCGAGCAGACGCGCCGACAGCTCGGACGCGCCGTCGTCGCTGGTGCGGGTGGGGGCCGGCGTGCTGGCCGTGCCCAGGCTGACGGTGACGCGGGGCAGGCCCGGCTCGTCGACGTCCTCCACGGCCACCCGCAGCCGCTCCGCCAGCCGCGTCACGCGCCGGGCCTCCCCGCGCGCCACCAGCGCGATCTCCTCCCCGCCCCAGCGCACGAGCAGGTCGTCCTCGCGGACGGCGCCGCGCAGCGCGTCGGCCACGGCCACGAGCACCCGGTCTCCGACGAGGTGCCCGTGGGTGTCGTTGACGCGCTTGAAGTGGTCGACGTCGGCCACGACCACCGACACGTGCTCCCCGGCGCGCGCCGCCGCCCGCACCAGCGGACCGACGCGCATCGCCAGCCCGTGCCGGTTCAGCAGCCCCGTCAGCTCGTCCAGCCCGGCCGCCCGGGCGGCAGCGGCCCGCGCCGCGTCGAGCTGCTGCGCCAGCGCCCACACCACGCCCACCACCACGGCGGGCACGGCGGCCATCGCCACCGAGGCGATGAGCGTCAGCAGCGACCGCGGCTCCCACGCGGCGAAGACCAGCGGCGCACCGAGGCACGCCACCGCGGTGAGCGACAGCAGCCCCCAGCCGCGCAGGTGCATGACGCCCACCACGGGGATGGCGGTGAGCGCCGAGGCGCTGAGCCACTGCCAGCCGAGGTCGGGCTGGACCACGCCGGACACCGCCGTGGCCACCGCCCCCAGGTGCAGCAGCACGCCGGCCTGGGCGTCGCTCACGCGCCGGCGCCACACCAGGAGCCCCGCGACGACGACGGCGGCCGCGCACGTGGCAGCCACCACACCCCGCGCGATCGCCAGCCCACCACCGGTGGCGAGGTCGACGGCGAGGACCACGGCGGAGGAGGCAGCAGCCAGCGCCGCCAGGAGGGCGAGCACCGCGGTGCGCCACTCCAGGCGGCTCACCACCGGCCAGCTCCGCCACGTCACACGACCCATCATGGCGCCGGCCACCGACACCGCCTCCCCGGCGTCCCACGACCGGCAGACAGCAGGCGGTCGGCTGCTCGGCTGGTCAGCGGGTCGCTGCGGCCGCGGCTGCCGCGGCGCGGTCCACGAGGAAGCGCGGCGACGCGCAGTCCGACAGCACGGTCGCGGGCCACGACCGGTCGTACGCCTCGGCGCCGGCCAGGCGCGCCACCGCGGTGCCCTTGCCCGTGCCGTGGCAGAGCATCAGCACCGACCTGGACAGGTCGCGGATGGTCGCGACCCCCACGCTGACGCCGTGCCGCGGCACGTTCGCCAGGTCCCCGCCGAAGCTGGGGAAGGTGCCCAGGTTGTCGCGCCGGGTGCTCTCCGGCAGCTCCACCACCCGCGTCTCCGCGCCAGCGGGGGTGCCTGGCGGGTTGAACGCCACGTGGCCGTCGCTCGCGCCGCTGGCCAGGAGGAACAGGTCGACACCGCCCGCATCGGCGATCCGGGCGTCGTACGCCGCCGGACCTCCGGCGACGGCAGGAGCGGCGGGGTCGGGCAGCCAGAGGGCGTCGTCGGCGGGGCCGCGCCCGGCGCCCGCGGCGCGCTGCAGCGGCTCGAGCACCACCTCCCGGCCGTACCGCGCGCACGAGTGCAGCGCGGCCGGGTCCTCCAGGGCCAGCCCGCCGTCGTCGTCCTGACCAGCCGACGAGCTGGCCTGGACCAGGTACTCGTCCATGAGGACGACGACGAGCCGGCTGACGTCGACCCGCTCCGCCGCCACCCGCCGCGCCAGCGCGGCGTAGGTGGTGGCCGGGCTGCGTCCCGTGGGGCAGCCGAGCACGAACGCGTCCGCCCGGCGGGCTCGGGCAGCGGCGAGACCCTCGACGACCGCGGCGGCAGCCGCTTCGCCGAGGGCTTCGGGGGAGGGCAGGACGGTGGGCTCCACGCGCACCGCTCGACCCTACGCAGGGGCCTCCGGGCGGCTCAGGCGGCGCCCGCGGTGCGCGTGAGCACCCGGTCGAGCGCGTCGACGCCGGCGTCGAGCTCGTCGGGGGTCACCGCCAGGGACGGGCGGAAGCGCAGGCTGCGCGTGCCGCACCCGAGCACGAGCACGCCCTCGTCCCCGAGCGCAGCGACCACGGCGTTGCGCGTGGCGGCGTCGGGCAGGTCGACGGCGCACATGAGGCCGCGACCGCGCGGGTGCGTCACCACCGGGTGGCGGGTGGCGAGGTCCTGCAGGCGCGACAGGAGCTGGGCGCCGAGCAGACCCGCGCGCTCCACGAGGCCCTCGGCCTCGATGACCTCGAGGATGCGCTGCGACCTGACCATGTCGGTGAGGTTGCCGCCCCAGGTGGAGTTGATGCGCGAGCTGACGGCGAAGACGTTGTCGGGCACCTCGTCGACGCGTCCGCCGGCCATGACCCCGCAGACCTGCGCCTTCTTGCCGAAGGAGACCACGTCGGGGACGACGCCCAGCTGCTCGAACGCCCACGTCGTGCCGGTCATCCCGACGCCGGTCTGCACCTCGTCGAGGATGAACAGCGCGTCGTGCGCGTGGCACAGCTCCTTCATGAGCTGCAGGAAGCGCGGGCGGAAGTGGCGGTCGCCACCCTCGCCCTGGATCGGCTCCATGACGAAGCAGGCGATGTCGTGCGGGTTCGCCTCGAAGGCCGAGCGGGCGGCGGCGAGGGCCTCGTCCTCGCCGCGCTCGACGGTGGCGTCGTCGCCGAGGCCGGTGTGGGGGGCGGCGATGCGCGGCCAGCCGAACTGCGGGAACCGCGCGGTCTTGTTCGGGTCGGTGTTGGTCAGCGACAGCGTGTAGCCGGAGCGGCCGTGGAAGGCGCCCTCCAGGTGCATCACCTGCGTGCCGAGCGCCGGGTCGAGGCCCTTGCTCTCGTTGAGGCGGCTCTTCCAGTCGAACGCGACCTTCAGGGCGTTCTCCACGGCCAGCGCACCGCCGTCGATGAAGAAGAGGTGCGGCAGCTGCGGGTGCCCGACCACGCGGGCGAAGGTGTCGACGAACTCCGCGAGCTGCGTGGTGTAGATGTCGGAGTTGCTGGGCTTGTGGACCGCCGTGGCCTGGAGCCTCGCCAGGAAGGCCGGGTCGTCGGTGAGCCCGGGGTGGTTGGTGCCGAGTGGGTTGGACGCGAAGTACGTGAACAGGTCGAGGAGCTCGCGGCCCGTGGTGGCGTCGCGCAGCCAGGAGCCGTGGGAGCCGGCCAGGTCGACGACGAGGTCGTACCCGTCGACGAGCAGGTGGCGCGCCAGCGACGGCAGGACCTCGCCAGCGCTGATCGACGAGGTGGTCGACGAGCTGGTCGAGGAGGTGGTGCGGGTGTGCGTCATCACGGCCATGGCCGGACGCTACAGGTGGATGTCCGGCCAGATCAACGCTCGACCGGACAATCGCCTGCTCATCTAGTCCTAGGTCGCACTTTCTTACGACAGGGGGGCGGTGGCGCGCTCGAAGAAGGTCTGCAGCACCACCGTGCTGCGCGTGCGCACCGACGCCGCCGAGCGGATCCGCTGGAGCAGGTCCTCCAGCGCCCGCGGCGAGGCCACCCGCGCCATGAGCAGGTAGCTGGCGTCACCGGCCACCGAGTAGCAGGCGCTGATCTCCGGCAGGTGCTCCAGGCGCCGGGGTGCGTCGTCGGGCTGGGCCGGGTCGAGCGGGGTGATCTCGATGAACGCGGCCAGCGGCTGCCCCACGGCCTCCGGGTCCACCACCGCGCGGTACCCGGCGATGACCCCCTCGGCCTCCAGCCTGCGGACCCGGGCCTGCGTGGCCGAGGTCGACAGGCCGGTCTCACCGGCGAGCTGGGCGAAGGTGGCTCGTCCGTGGTCGCTGAGCGCGCGGACGAGTGCCAGGTCCGTGGCGTCGAGGGTCATGCCGGGAGAACCTAGCGCCGCCCTGCGACGGCGCGGCGCATGCGCTCGGCATGCGGTGCCAGCCGCTCCAGCACCTCGGCGTGCGCGGCCTTCCCGTAGGAGTGCGGGTGCACCCAGACGTGACACGTGTCCGGTCCGATCACCGCGACCCCGGGACCGCCCTCCACCTCGACGACGCCGACCACCTCGTCCCAGCGCACCGCGTGCACGGTGCCGTCCTCGTCCTGCTGGGCGATGCTGTCCACCCCCAGCACGAGCGTGCGGTCCGCGCACGAACCGAGCAGCCGGCGGTGCAGCTTCGGCCGCAGCCGCCGCCCCGGCGGGAGCTCAGGCGCCTGCGGGCACCACGGCCGCTCCGCGATGGGTGCCACCCGCTGGGCGGACTCCGGCAGGCTCGCCTCGCCGGGGAGCACGAGCAGCGCGCGGCGCGCGGCGGTCGCCAGCCGTTCGCGGACGTCCTCGCGGGTGGTCGCCGCGACGCCCGCCGCGATCCGCGCCAGCGGAGTGGCGCCCGGTCGTCCCGCGGCCACCGCGATCGCGGTCTCGGCCGCGAGGCGGAACGGCTCGCTCTCGCGGACGTCGTCGTCGGTCGGGTCGACCTGGTCGGCGTACGCCTGGAGCACGTCGTCCAGCTCGGCCTGCGTCGGGCCGTTCGCGGCGAGGTCTCCCAACTGCTCCCACACCAGGCGGGCCACGTCCCCGGCCTGCTCCTCGGGGCCGTCGACGGCGAGGGTGAAGACGTCGCCGTCGGGCCCGTCGACGGTCTCGGACACCACCGAGAACACCAGCGCCTGGTGCTCGCGCTCGAGGTCCTCCAGGCGCTCGCACAGCAGCGTGTGGGCCACCCTGACCGCCTGGTCGTCGGGGTCGAAGCCGTCGAGCAGCAGGGCCACACCGGGTGACGGCGCGCCTTCGACGTACTCCGGGCCGTCCCCGAGCCGCGGCCGGGGGAAGCGGCGCGGCGCCTGGACGGCCGCCGGGGCGCCGGCGGTCTCGGAGACGGTCCCGGGTGCGGGCCCGGTCGTCAGGCCGCCCGGAGGCAGCGGGAGGGCCAGCCCCTCCGGCAGCGGCCCGAGCACGCCGAGCGCGGCCCGCCCGGCGGTGAAGTGCGCGGCCAGGTGCGACACCACGTCGGCCTCGGTGTGCACCAGCGGGCCGTACCCGGGCGTGGCGACCAGGCCGGCGCCCGCGAACCCGTAGCGGGCGGTCCACGCCGCCGCCGTCGTCAGGTCCGCCCCGACGCCGGCCTCCGCGGCCACCACGTCCTTCTCGCGGGCGAGGTGGTCCAGCGGCAGGTCGGCCAGGGCCTCGCAGACCCGGCGCAGGAACGCGCCGACGTCGTCGGGGCGGCCGTGGGCGTAGAAGGCGGTGTGGTTGACGGTGACGCTGGCGTTCGCGTCGAGGTGGGTCTTGGGCAGCTGCGCCATGGCGAGGTGCTCGACGAGGTGCGTCAGACCGATGGTCTCGAAGCTCTCGTCCTGCAGACCCACCCCGAAGAACAGGACGGCGCGGGTCTTGGACGGGCCGGTCTGGTGGAACACCCGGACGCCGTCGACCAGCAGCTCGCGCGGCCCGCCCGAGGGCTGCACCTGCGGGCCGCTGCTCTCCGCGCTCACGCGGCACCGTCCTGTGCGTCCTGTGCGTCCTGTGCGTCCTGGGCGGGGCCGGCGGGAGCCGCCTGCTCCCGCGCGCGCTGGACCTGCCGCAGCCTCTCCACCTGCGGGGCCAGCCGGCGCAGGAGCTCGTCGTAGGCCTGGCGCCCGTAGGGGTCGGGGTGGACGGCCAAGCCGCACAGGCGCCGTCCCACCACCGCCAGCCCGTCGTCCGCGTAGGGGAGCTCGTCGACGGCGACGACCTCGTCCCAGCGCACCACGTGCACGTCGCCGTCCTCGTCCTGCAGCGCGATGCACTCGTCCGTGAGCACCAGGCGGCGGCGCGCCATCTTCGAGCGCAGCCGGTGCAGCAGCGGCGGCCGCAGCTGGCGCCCCGGCGGGAGCGCCGGAGCCAACCCGCACCACGGCCGCTGGGCGATGGGGGCCGCCTGCTGCGCCGCCTCCGGCAGCTGGAAGCCGGCGGGGACGACGAGCAGCGCCCGGCGCGCGGCGGTGGCGAGGCGGTCGCGGACGGCCTCGCCGGTGACCTCGGCCAGCTGGGCGCGGACCACCTCCAGCGGGCGGGCGCGACCGTGGAGCGCGGTGCTGAACGCCCAGCGGAAGGGCTCGGCCCGGGCGACGTCCTCGTCCGAGGCGTCCATCTCCGCGGCTGCTCCGGCGATCGCGTGGTCGAGCTCGGCCCGCGTGGGGCCGTTCTCGGCCAGGTCGACCAGCTGCTCCCACACCAGACCGGCCACCTCGGCGCCCCTGCCCTCGCGGACGTCGAGGGCCGCGGTGAAGACGTCTCCGTCGGCGCTGTCGATGATCTCGGACACCACCGAGTACGTCAGGCCGTGCCCGGTGCGCGCGACGTCGCGCAGGCGCTCGCACAGCACCGACCAGGCGACGTCCGCCGCCCGGTCGTAGGGCGCGAACCCGTCCAGCAGCAGGCCGACCCCGTCCGTCGGCGCCTCCACCCACTCCGGCCCGTCTCCGAGCAGCGGCTGCGGGTGGCGCTGGACCGCCAGCGCCGGTGACACCGACGAGGCCGCCGCTGACGGCGCGGACGACGACGCAGCTGTCCCGCTGCGCAGCGGCAGCGTCAGCCCCTCGGGCAGCGGGCCGAGCACACCGAGCGCCGCCCGGCCGGCGTGGAAGTGCTCAGCGGCGTGGGCGAGCACCTCCTCGCCGGTGAGGACCAGCGGGCCGTGCCCGTCGGTGATCGCCAGACCCGGTCCGGCGAAGCCGTAGCGGGCGGCCCACGCCACGGCCATGGTCCTGTCGGCCCCGACGGTGCCCTCGACGAGCAGCGCGCCCCGCTCCCGAGCCAGCCGGTCCAGCGGGAGGTCGGCCAGCGCGGTGCACACCCGCCGCAGGAACTCCCCGACCTCCTCCGGGCGGCCGTACGCGTCGAAGGTGGTGTGGTCGACCGCCACGCCGACCTCGGCCTCGAGGCGCGAGGTGGGTAGCGCCGCCACGACGAGGCGCTGGACGAGGTGGGTCAGGCCGACGGTGCCGAAGGTCTCGTCGCGCAGCCCCACGCCGAAGTACAGGGTGGCGCGGGTCTTGGACGGCCCGGGCTGGTGGAACACCCGCACGCCGTCGACGACGAGCTCCTGCAGCCCCGCCTGCCCGTCCGCCCGCTGGTGCGCCTGCCCGTCCACCTGGTCCGTGCTCACCCGGCGGACGCTAGGTGATCAGTCCCCGGTCGGGCGAGCGCCTTTCCCGTGCGGCCCTCTGCCGCGGCCGGTCGGCTCAGCCGACCGGGGGACGCGCGCGACGCACCGCGTCCTCCAGCGCCACCCACGCGAGCATGGCGCACTTCACCCGGGCGGTGAACTTGGAGACTCCGGACAGGGCGGCGGCGTCGCCGAACTCCTCCTCGTCGAGCGCGAGCCGGCCCTTGGAGCGCATCGCCTCGCGGAAGCCGTCGGTGAGCCGCGCGAGCTCCGCCGTCGTCGTCCCGCGGGCCAGCTCGGTGAGCATCGAGGCGGAGGCCTGCGAGATGGAGCAGCCCAGGCCCTCCCAGGCGACGGCGGAGACCACCTCGCCGTCGAGGGTGGCGCGCAGGGTGATCTCGTCACCGCAGATGGGGTTGCGCTGGTGGGACGTCGCGCTGAGGCCGTCCCCTCCGGTCGGCTCGGGGAGCGCTGACAGGTCGGCGGCGCCGACCCGGCGCTTGGCGTGGTCGAGGACGATCTGCTGGTAGAGCGCGTCGAGGCTGCCCATCGCGGGTCAGCGCCCCACGCCGAAGTAGGAGCGCACGCCGGCGAGGGCGTCGAGGAAGACGTCGACGTCGGCCTCGGTCGTGTAGAGGGCGGCACTGGCGCGCACGCTCGCCGTCGTCCCGAAGCGGCGGTGCAGCGGCTGCGCGCAGTGGTGGCCCACGCGCACCGCGACCCCGCGGGCGTCGAGGAGCTGGCCGACGTCGTGCGCGTGCACGCCCTCGACCTCGAACGCCTGCAGCGCGACGCGCTCCGCGCCCTCACCGGCGTCACCGAGGAGGCGGATGCCGGGCATCCCGCGCAGGCCGTGGCGCAGGCGGTGCTCCAGCGCACGCTCGTGGTCGAGCACGGCCGTCGCGCCGAAGCGGTCGGTGACGGCCCGCTGGTAGTCCACGGCGGCGGCCAGCGCCACCGCCTGCGAGACGGGCTGGGTACCGGCCTCGAACCGCTGCGGCGGCGGCAGGTACTGCGCGCCCTCCAGCGTCACCGTGGTGATCATCGAGCCACCGAGGAGGAACGGGGGCAGCGCCTCCAGCACCTCCGCGCGCCCGTACAGCGCACCGACGCCGTTCGGTCCGAGCACCTTGTGGCCGGAGAAGACGGCGACGTCGACGCCCAGGGCCGGCAGGTCCAGCGGCAGGTGCGGCGCGGACTGGCAGGCGTCGAGCACGGTGAGCGCCCGGCCGCCGGTGGCCTCGCGGGCCAGCGCCACCAGCTGCTCGACGGGGTTGACGACGCCGAGGACGTTGGAGACGTGGGAGAAGGCGAGCACGCGGGTCCGCGTCGACAGGAGGGAGGCGGCGGCCTCGAGGTCGAGGGTGCCGTCGTCGCGGACGGGGACGGCGCGGACGCTCGCGCCGGTGCGCGCGGCCAGCTCCAGCCACGGGACGAGGTTGGCGTGGTGCTCGGCCTCGGTGACGACGATCTCGTCGCCCGGGCCGGGGGCCCACCGGCGGGCGGCCTCCTCGTGCCCCGGCACGGTGCGACCCGCGGCGGCGTTGCCGAGGGAGTAGGCCACGAGGTTCAGCCCGGCGGTGGCGCCGGACGTCCACACCAGCTGCTCCGGCCCGGCGCCCACGAAGCCGGCGACGGTCTCCCGGGCGCCCTCGAAGAGCTCGGTGGCCTCCGCCGCGAGGGTGTGCGCGCCGCGGTGGACGGCGGAGTTCACCGTCTCGAGGAAGCTGCGCTCGGCGTCGAGCACCGCCCGGGGGCGCTGGGAGGTGGCGGCGGAGTCGAGGTAGACCAGCGGCTCGCCGTTCACCTCCACGCCGAGCAGCGGGAAGTCGTCACGGACCGCGGCCGGGTCGAACCGGGGCTCGTCGGCGGCCTGCTGGGCCGTCTGCTCAGCCGTCTGCTCAGCCGTCGCGGGGGAGGCGCTCACCCCTCCAGGCTAGGCGCCGCTGAGGAGTCCTCAGAGGCGGTGGACGGCGGTGCCGCTGATGAGGTGCCGGTACCCGGCCCCGCGCAGCGCGGCGTCGTGGCGGGGGCTCATGCCCGTCGGTGAGCCGTGCAGCCAGGCGAACACCCCGGCGTCGACGCCCGTCGCCGCCCGCAGCGCCCGGGCGGGCGCGAGCACCTCCCGCTCCAGGTCGGCCTCGGTGGGAGTCTCCTCGATGCCCGCGTGCGAGGCGGTGTGCGCGAAGACCACGTGCCGCTGCGTCAGCTCACCGACCTGGTCCCACGTCATGGCGGGGCTGGGGGCGGCGAGGTCCTCGTCGAGCAGGACGATCCTGTGGGAGCGGGCGAACAGCTCCTGCTGGTCGGCGCGGCACCCGACGAACCCCGTGCACACCCCGAACCAGCCGGTGACGCCCAGCTCGTCGCACACCGGCGCGGCGACCTCGGCGGCGGCGCGGTACCCCTCGTAGAAGACGGGCAGCAGGCCCGGGCGCTCGTCGCCGTCCCGGCTGCCCGGCCAGACGCCGGTCGCGGTGACCGCCTCGAGGTCGGCGAGGGTCCACGTCCGGTAGCGGACCTGGAGGGCCGCGAGCTCGGCGCGCAGCTGGTGGCGCCGCGACGGCGGCGTGTTGTGCCAGCTCACCACCCGGAGGTGGTGACCGCGGCCCATCGCCAGCAGGTGGGAGGTCATGCCCAGCGGCGCAGGGGCGAGCCGGCGGTGCTGGCGCGGCAGGAGGGCGCCGGGGACGGAGGCAGCGGCGACCAGACGGCCCGCGCGCTCGCCGGGCAGCTCGTCGGCCAGCGCTCCGAAGCCCGCCGCGTGCAGCACGGAGCTGACGCACGCCAGGTCGTCGTCGCGCTGGTCAGCTGCGAGCGCCTGCCACACGCCCGCGGCCCGGGCGGCCAGCTGCTGGCCGTCGGTGCGGACGTGCGGGGGCGCGGGGCGTGCTCGGCGGGCGTCGTCGTCCCAGAGGAGCGCGAGGAGGGCGGGCACGCCGCCGCGGGCGGCCGCGAGGGCGGCCGAGGACCGCAGGTCGGCGAGGGCGGAGCGGTCGGGCGGGGGGAGCAGCAGGGGCGCGGGCAGCAGCGACGTGGGCACCACGGTGACCTCGCAGGGGTTCGGGCCGGCCTGGGACGGGTGCGCTGACGCTAGGAGCACCCGGCACCGCGCGGGTGGTGCGACGCGCACCGGACCCACAGCCGTAACACGGCCCCACCCGGAGGGCCCCGCGACCGGGGCCCGGATCCGGCCCGGACCCGTCTGCGGGCCGGCCGTCGCTGGGAGCATGGGCCGGTGACCGACACCGCGCCCACCCCCGTCTTCCTGGACTGCGACACCGGCGTCGACGACGCGCTCGCCATCGCCTGGCTCGTGGCCTCTCCGGGCGTCGACCTGGTGGGCGTCGGTGCTGTCAGCGGGAACGTGGCCGCGGCGACCGGCGCGCGCAACACCCTCGACCTGCTCGCGATGCTCGGCCGCGAGGACGTGCCCGTGCACCTGGGCGCCCACGACTTCCTCGACCACCCCTTCACCGGTGGCGCGCCCCACGTGCACGGCGCCGACGGCACCGGCGGTGTGGCACTGCCGCGGGCGGTCACCGAGGTCAGCGGGACCAGTGCGGCGCAGGCCCTCGTCGACGCGGCCCGCGCCCGCCCCGGCGAGCTGCGGCTGCTCGCCATCGGCCCGCTGACGAACGTCGCGCTGGCCCTGGAGGTCGAGCCGGAGCTGCCGCGCCTGGTGCGCGAGGTGGTCATCATGGGCGGCGCGGCGATGGCGCCGGGCAACGTCACCGCCGTCGCCGAGGCCAACATCCACAACGACCCGCTGGCCGCGGCCCGCGTCCTCGACGCCGGGTTCGACCTCACCGTCGTCGGCCTCGACGTGACCATGCACCAGCGCTTCGAGGAGGAGCACCGCCGGGCGCTGCTCGCCGCCGGGACGCCCGTCACCCGGGCGCTGGGGGAGGTGCTCGAGTTCTACTTCGCCTTCTACGCGCAGCGCTTCGGGCGGCCGTGCTCGGTGCTGCACGACCCGCTGGCCGCCGGCGTCCTCACCGGGGACGTGGCGCTGGCCCTCGCGCCGCGGGTCCCGGTGGAGGTCGACACCAGCGACGGGCCGGGACGAGGCCAGACCATCGCCGACCTGCGCGGGCTCTACCACGGCTTCCCCGACCACTTCCCCGGCGCGCCCCGCGTGGCGCTGGAGGTGGAGGGCGACTTCGGCGCCGTGCTGCTGGAGCGCCTGCTGACGCTCTGAGCCTCGGGGCTGGGCGTCAGGGCATGACGGCGGCGAGCAGCGTCGTGACCCCGGTCGAGCCGGCGACGGCGGCCGTCACGAACCAGGCGCGGCGCAGCCGGTCGGCGGCTCGGACCCGCTCGTGGATCAGCGCGAAGCCCTCCTGGGGGTCGCTGGCCCCGTCCGCACCGGACCCGGCGCCGAGGTGGCGGACGACCTCCGCGAGGTCCGCGGCAGCGGCGGCGTCGAGCACCCGCGGCTGCCGCCGCAGCCACCGCACGAGCACGGGGGCCCTCAGGGCGACGACGTCGGCGGAGCGCAGCGGAAGGGCCAGCCGCTCGGTCCCCAGGACGACGACGACCGCGCGGACGCGCACGTCCCGACCGGTGGCCTCGGCCAGCAGCCGCTGCAGCTCGCGGGCGCGCTGCAGCGCGCGGGGCAGGTGCGGCTCGGAACGGCCGTCGACGAGCATCGCCGCCCCCGCGGCCCGCACGCGGGCCCCGGGCAGGTGCAGCGTGGTGACCGCGTAGACGCCGCCCGGGCCCACGAGCACGTGGTCAGCGCGACCGGTGGGGTCCGCCTCGTGGGCGAGGGGGACGTCGTGCAGCACGTGCCAGGGCGGGGTGGGACGGGTGCGCCGGCGCAGCGCGCCGAGGCGACGCCCCACCTCGCGCTGGCCGACGGCGTCGACGTAGGCCTCCACGGCCGCCGGGGCCAGCGGGTCGGCACCCGCCGCGCGGCGGAGCGACCGCAGCAGCGCGGGCTGCTGGGGCGCGGCGGCCTGCGCGGCGACGGCGGCGGCCATCGCCGTGGCACCAGCCGGTCGCGGGGTCGTGGGGGGCGCGGAGGGGGCGGGGCCTGGCCGGTCGGGAGCGGTCCAGGGGAGCTGGCCGGCGTCGCCCAGCAGCGAGGGCTGAGCACCAGCGGGGGCCGTCACCCCGCTGGCATCGGCTGCCCGTGCGGTCCGCTCGAGGAGGTGGTGCGCGGATCAGCGGCGCGCGGGCGCGTCGTCACCCGTCCGGCGCAGCGGTCCGTCGCGCTGGCCGCTCCCGTCGTCGTCCTCGTCGTCCTCGGCGGCGGGTGGGCGGGAGGCGGTGGCCCACGGGCCGCGCCGCGCCAGGACGACCACCCCTGCCAGCAGCGCCACCAGCCCCGCGACCTGGCCGGCCCGCCAGCCGGCCCCTGAGGCGAGGTGCTCGCCGAGCGCCGGTCCGGCCAGGGTGATGGCGACCACCGGCTCCAGCGCCGCGATGGCCGGGAGCGCCTGGGTCACCGCACCCGCCTGGAACGCGCGCTGCGCGGTCACCAGCGAGGAGGGTGCGAGCACCGCGAGGGCGAGCAGCGGCCACGACAGCCACTCACCCGCTGCCAGGTGCGCGCCGACCGCCTTCAGGAGCAGCGCGTCCACCCCGAAGCCGACGGCGGCGGTCACCGCGAGCAGCAGGCAGCGGCGTCCTGCGCGCAGCCGGTGGCCGACGGCCCCGGCCACCAGCTGCGCCACCAGCGCCACGCCGGCCGAGCCGAGCAGCCAGGTGCCGCGGAGGGCGTCGACGTCGGTGCCGTCGGGGTCGACCGACGGGCGCGCCGTCAGACCGAACACCACCAGACCGCCGACGACGAGCGCCGCCGCCCCCCACAGCGCCGCGTCGAGACCGGCGCGGCCGTGCCGACGGCGCGCGAGGGCCCCGGCGAGCAGCAGCGAGAACACCAGCTGGGTGGCCAGCAGGGGCTGGACCACGACCACGCGCCCCAGGTGCAGCGCCACCGCGAACGTCGCCAGGCCAGCGGCGCCCAGCAGCTGGCCGGTGAGCCACCGGCGGCGGCGCAGGAGCCTCCCGAGCAGCTTGACCCCCGCTCCGAGGCCGCGCTGGGCGGGGGCGGTGGAGGCGGCGTCGTGCTGGAGCACGGCGGCGGCGGCCAGGGCAGCGGCCGCCGTCAGGCCGAGGAGCACCGCGATCACCCGCCCAGCATCCCCGAACCGTCACCGGAGGGCGGCAGGTGTTCGCCCGACCTTCACCTGGAGTGCGCCCGCGCAGGGGGGAGGAGCCGCACCGGGGCGGGCAGGGTCGGGACGACCGCTCGGCTCGACGTGAGGACCCTCGATGACCGCAGCGCCCACGGGCCTGCTCCCCGCCGCCCCCGCCGTCCGCGCCGCGCTCTCCGCGGGGCGCGCTCGCGCACCGAGGGTGCTGGTGCTCACCGGCAGCGTGGGCGCCGGGCACGACGGCGCAGCCGCGGAGCTGGCCTCGCGGCTGCGCGCGGCGGGTGCGGTGTCCGAGGTGCGCGACCTGCTCGACGGCCTGCCGCGCGCCGCCCAGCTCTTCCTGCGCGACGGCTACGCCGTGGCCGTCGCGCGGGCTCCCCACGTGTTCGAGGCGGTGTTCCGCGGCATGGAGCGCCGTGGCCTGGTGTGGCGGGTCGAGCAGGAGATCTGCGCCCTCGGGGCGTCCGCCGTGCAGGGGTGGCTGGAGGAGGTGCGGCCCGACGTCGTCGTCTCGACCTACCCGCTGTCCAGCCAGCTGCTCGGCCAGGAGGCGGAGGCCGGCCGGCTGGCGGTGCCGTTCGTGACGTACTGCACCGACCCGGCGGTGCACGCGTCGTGGCTGCACCCGCGCGCCGCGGCGCACCTCACCGTCACCGAGGCCACGGCGGAGCAGGGCCGCGCCGACTACCCGCACCTGGAGCGCGCCGGGGTGCCGTTCGAGGTGGCCGGTCCGCTGGTGCCGGCGCGCTTCGCGGAGCGGATGGCGCTGCCCGAGCTCGTGCGGCTGCGGACGGAGCTGGGCCTGCGCAGCAGCCTGGACGGAGGGCTGCACCCTGGACGGGAGCGCGGTCGGGGCAGCGGCCGCCCGGTGGCCCTGCTCGCCACCGGGTCGCTGGGGATGGGCGCCGTGGTGCCGTCGGCGTGCGACGTCGCCGCAGCCGGGTGGACCCCGCTGGTGCTCTGCGGGCGCAACGACGCGCTGCGGCGCAGGGCCGCTGCCGTGCCCGGCGCGGTGGCCCTGGGGTGGCGCTCCGACGTGCACCGCCTCATGCAGCTGGCCGACGTGCTGGTGCACAACGCCGGCGGCCTCGCCGTCACCGAGGCCCTCGTGGCCGGCCTGCCCGCGGTCACCTACCGCAGCATCCCCGGGCACGGCCGCGCCAACGCCACCGTGCTCGCCGAGCGCGGCGGTGTCCCGTGGCCGACCACGTCCCAGGAGCTCGCCGGTGCCCTGCGCTCGCAGCTGGTGCGCGGACGCCTCCAGCGGGACTGGCCGTGCGCTGCGCAGGCCGTGCTGCGACGGGTCACCCCGGCCGCGGAGCTGGCCGTGGTGCGCTGAGCAGGCTCCACGCCGGAGCTGTCAGACCATCGCCGGCGCCTGGGCGGACGAGGCGGCGCGCAGCTCGTCGAGGTGCGCGTACCTGCGGGCCCGCGCCCACCCGGAGCGGCGCCCCGAGCTGGCGGCGTCGGGCACGCCCGTGCCGAGCTGCACGGTGCGCTCGTCCCAGGGGGCGCTCAGCAGCACGACGTCGTAGACAGCGCCGTCGGTGCGCGAGTGGTCGGCCAGCGACGCCTCGATGACGTCCGCCAGCCGCTCCCGTCCCTGGGTGCGGTGCCGGTCGGCGCTGGCGGTGGTGAACCGCACGCCGCTGTGCACGCCCTCGACGGACGGCACGACCCCGGTCAGCTCGCCGTCCACGGAGAAGCCGAGGTGCGTCGTCCCGCCGCGCAGCTCGCGTCCGGGAGCGGTGATGACGGCGCCCGTGCGCAGGTACTCCGGCCACGCGGTGCGCCCGGCCACCACCACGGTGTCGTGCAGGGACCGCAGGCCGTGCGCGTCCCAGTAGGCCAGCAGCTCGCTGAGCAGCTGGCGGGACTGCTGCGTCACACGGGCCGGGGGGAGCCCCCCGGTGAGGGCGAGGTCGACGACCTCGGCCAGGTGCGCGGAGGAGCACCACGCCACGCGCGGCTGCTGCTCGGTGGCGCCCAGCTCGTCCACCCACGGCGGGCGCGTGCGGTCACCGCTCACCACGAGCAGCGCCGCGGTGCGGTCCGTGGCGAGCACCTCGCGAGCCGCGCCGCTGACGCGACGGCCGTCGCGGCCCTCGGCCAGCAGGACCACGGAGGCCGCGCCCTCCAGCGCCGGTGCCGCGGTGCGCAGCAGGGCGGTGACGAGCACGGCGTCGAGGTGGCGCAGCACCGATGCCGTCGACGTCGTCAGCGGTGTCGCTCCCGCCGGTGCGGGTCGCAGGGTGATGAGCGGCATGCACCAGAGGTCGGCAGGGGCCTGTCGGCTGCTTGACCCGGATCCTGAGGAGGTGCCTCGTCCGGGTGTCCGGCCTCACCCGTCCGGCCGCTCCCGCACCTCACGCACGCCTCGCCCCCCTGCACCGCGGCGCAGCACGCCGACGAAGGCTCCCAGGGCGACGAGACCCTCCGCGGTCGTGGGCGTGATGGAGCGCAGCGCGGGGGAGTGCACGAGGTGCGCCGCCCACATCGCCCGCGACAGCGCCACGTTGAGGCGGTTGCGCGACAGCAGGAACTCCACGCCCCGCGGCAGGTCGTCACCGGAGGAGGTCGCCATCGACACCACGACCACCGGCGCCTCGCGCCCCTGGAACTTGTCGACCGTGCCGACCTGCACGCCCTCGTGCCCCGCCTCGGCGAGGGCTGCGCGCAGCAGCGACACCTGCCGGTTGAAGGGGGCGACGACGAGGACGTCCTCCTGCCCGACGGGACGGGCCGCGCCGTCCTCGTCCGTCCAGGTGCGGCCCAGCACCCCGCCCACCAGCTCCACCACGCGCGCCGCCTCCTCCGGCGAGGAGGTGGTGCGGTCGCGGTGGTCGACGGTGTGCAGGTGCACGCCGGGTTCCACGCCCTCCAGGTGCCGGTCGGCGGTGCGCGGGTGCGCCGCGAGCACGCCCTCGTACTGCAGCTGCGAGACCGGCTCGCACACGCGGCTGTGCATGCGCCACGTGGTGTCGAGCAGGTAGCCGGCCTCGGGCGGCACGAGCGAGGCGTCCCCGAGCAGGTGGCGCAGCGCGGAGACGTCGACGGGCTCAGGGTGGGTGCCCTGGCAGACCTGGGGCAGCTGCTGCGGGTCTCCCAGCAGCAGCACCCGCTCGGCGGCCGACCCCGCGACGAGCGCGTCGACCAGGGCGAACTGCCCGGCCTCGTCCACGACGAGCAGGTCGAGGTGCTGGCTGCGGACCTTCTCCTGGGCGAAGGTCCACGACGTGCCGCCCAGCACGCAGCCGCCCTCCTGCGCAGCGAGCCACGCGTCGACCCTGGGCGGGCGCTCCCAGGCGGTGGCGTCGCGCTCGTCGCCGTCCTGCTTCGGCTTGGCCACGGTGAACCTCGCAGCCGGCTGCGCAGCCCCCGCGTCCTTCGCCTCCCCTGCGTCGCGCACGGCCACGACGCGCTCGAGGAGGTTCTCCACCACCTGGTGGCTCTGCGCCACCACGCCGATCCGCCACCCCCGCTGGGCGAGCGCTGCGATGACGCGGGAGCCGACGTAGGTCTTGCCCGTCCCCGGCGGCCCCTGGACGGCGACGACGTCGCGGCCGGCGCCCAGCAGGGCCGAGGTCACCGCGGCCACGGTGTCTGCGCCGTCCCCGTCGGCGCCGTCGTCAGCGGGTGCGTGGTGCAGGCCGGGGGCGCGGCGCAGCAGCAGGCGCCACCACGCCTCGTCGGGCTCGCGCCCGGCGTCGAGCTCCGCGAGGGCGGCCCGGGCCAGGTCGAGGACCACCGCCTCCTTGCCCTTCGTCGCCGGCGGGGCGCTCGGGAACAGGGCCACCGGCACCTCCGGCCAGCCGTCGACGCCCCCCTGGGCCGTGCTCTCGACGAAGGTCACCACGCCGTCGTCCCACTCCGGCGAGCCGCAGCGCGCGTGGGTCCCGCGGGCGCTGTCGGCGGACAGCTGCATGCCCTCGGGAGCCGGGGCCTCGTAGACGGCGTGCGGGGAGCGGCCCAGGCGCGCGACGTCACCGGCCCCTGAGGACGTCGTCGCGGTGACGGTCCGCTTGAGCGTGCGGGCGCGCGGCGGCTTCTCCCAGTCGCTCACGTCCACCCTGTCGAGCACGACCACGCCGTCGTCGTGGGCGAGCTCGTCCAGGGGCGTGCGGAGCCTGTCGAAGTGCTCCCACCAGAACGGCTTGTGCTCGCGCGGGTAGTAGCCGAGCGACGCCGCCAGCAGCGCCTGGGCGTGCTGGAGGTCGGTCCGCTCGCCGGCGTGGGCGGGGACGCCGGCGAGCAGGCGTCCGACGAGGTCCCTCACCACGGCGTCGGGGCCGTCGACCGCGCTCCCGTCCGCCGAGCCGGCGACGTCGTCCACGCCGACCGCAGCGGCCAGGGCCAGCGGGTCGGCGCTGTCCTGCACCGCCTGCTCGGCCGCTGCGCGGGCGGCAGCAGCGGCCGCCTCGGCCGCCGCCGCCGTCGTCCTGCCCACGAGGGCCAGGAGCCAGTCGTGCAGCCTGCGGGTGCTCTCGCAGTCGTAGGCGTTGTAGTCGCGGATGGCCTCGAGCACCACGGCGGCGTCGTCGTGGAAGCCCCGTGCGGTCAGCGCGGCGTAGTGCTCGTACTGGACGATGGAGTCACCCGCGGTCTTGACGTCGCTGCTGCGCAGGTCAGATCCCATGTACAGCGGCTCGAGCTTCTTGATGGAGTACGACGGCGCCGACACCCGCACCGAGGACCGGACCACGGCGTACAGGTCCACGAGGCGACCCTCGCGCAGCAGCTGGTCGACCTCGGCCTCACGGGTCTGGTGGCGCACCGCCAGGGCCAGCAGCGCGGTCCGCTCGTAGGCGGCGTAGTGGTAGACGTGCATGCCCGGGTGCGCGGCCGCCGCGGCCGTCATGGTGTCGACCACGGCCTCGAAGGCGACCCTCTCCTGCGCCCGGTCGTGCGCCCAGTGCGCGGTGAAGCTCCCGTCGGCGCCGGTGAGGCCGTGCAGGTACTCCAGGCCCTCGCCGCCGTCGGCGAAGGGGTCTCCCTCGATGTCGTAGTAGAGGTCGCCCGCGTCGGGCTCGGGCAGCAGGCGCAGGGGTGCGTCGTCGTGCACGACGTGCAGCGGCGGCGACCCCGGCGGCTGCGCGTCCCCCCGGGCCTGCAGCGCGGCCTGCGCGCGCAGCCGCTCGAAGGTCGGCCGGCTCATGCTGGGCGGCCGCTGGTCGTCACCGGCGACGGCCAGGGCCTCCACCGTGGTGGCGCCCCGCTCGCGCAGGCGGTGCACCTGGTCTCGCCGGATGCCCGCGACGAGGCTGAGGTCGCGGGCGTCCTCGCGGCCGGTCTCGCACACCGGCGCCCACGGGCACGTGCCGCACGCGGGGCGCGCGTCGGCCCACAGCGGCTCGGGGAGGACCGACGGGTCGGCACCGGAGGGGACGTCGCCGGAGGGGCCCGGGGTGACCGGCCCGGAGGTGGCCAGCTGCGCGAGCACGCGCTCGCGGTACTCAGCCACGAGCGGCAGCAGGTCGGCGGCGCGCTCGGAGGCCACCCGGCCGCCGGGTGCACCGCCCAGCCACAGGTGCACCTTCTGCGGCACGGGGTGGCCGAGGGCCACCAGCGCGTCGGCGTAGGCGGCGGTCTGCAGCAGCGCCGTCGGGCGCGCGGTGCGCGCGAGCTTGGCGTCGACGGGCTCGTAGCGGCGCCGGCCGGTGGCCTCGTCGAGCACGGGCTCACCGGTGACGAGGTCGACGCTGACGAGGAAGTCGGCGAAGCCGAGGAACCCGCCGCCGAGCGGGTCTCCGGCCCGGGCGGGGACGACGAGCGCCGCCTGGTGGACCACGTCGACCTGGGCGTCGAGGGCCGCCCGCGTCATCGCCGCCGCGGTGGAGGCGACCGGGTCGGAGGGACCCGTCTCGTCGTCCTGGGGAGCGGTGATCTCCACGACCCGGCCGCCGCGCGGAGCGACCAGCGCCTTGAGCGCGGCGAGCGCGTCGCGCTCGTGCTCCAGGCCGTGCTGGGCGACGAGCTCCAGGCTCCCGTCGAGCGGGACCGGGGGCCGCTGCAGCAGGCCGCTGTGCGCGGCGTGCTCCAGGCGGAGGCGGTGGTCGCACTCGAGCGCCGCCATGAGGTCGCGCGGCGAGTGCCACCACCCACCAGCCGTCCGCCGCATCCGCCGTCCCCGTCCGTCACCGCCTGCCGTGCGCGGCCCGGGAGCGCGCCGCACGGGCAGTCTGCGCGAGACCCCCGACACCCCGGAGGAGGACCCGCCCTCCACCGTGGTCGTGGTCCCCCGCAAGCGGGAGGTGCCCCCACTCCGCCACCCACCAGGACGCGGGGTGGCGGACGACCGTGACCACGGACGCGGTGGGCGCCCAGGTCGTGGCAGCAGGCGTCAGATGGCGCAGCCGTCGGGGCCGCAGGCCTCGCCAGCCGCGTCCTGAGCCCCGCCCTTCCCGCCAGCAGAGCCAGCGGCGCCGGTCATCACCAGCTGCGGGGCCCTCTCGGACCACGCCTGCTGCAGCGCGCCCAGCAGCACCTCCGCCGACTGGGCGCCCGAGACGCCGTACTTCCTGTCGATGACGAAGAAGGGCACCCCGGAGATGCCGATGGCCGAGGCCTCCGCCTCGTCGGCGCGCACCGCGTCGACGTAGCGGCCCTCGGACAGGACCGCGGCGACGTCGTCGGCGTCCAGGCCGACCTCGACCGCGAGGCGCTGCAGCACCGCGCGGTCACCGACGGCCTCGCCCTCGGTGAAGTAGGCGCGCAGCAGCCGCTCCTTGACCGCGCCCTGCAGCGCGGCGCCCCCGCGCTCGAGCGCGAGGTGGATGACCTGGTGGGCGTCGACGGTGTTGGCCTTCACCGCCCTGTCGAAGCGCATCTCGACACCCTCGGTGGCGGCCGTCGCCGTCATCTGCGTCACCATCTCGCGGCCGCGCTCCAGCCCCGAGCCGTACTTGCGGGACAGGCGCTCGGCGTAGTCGTCGGGGCCGACCTGGGTGCCCTCGGGGTGGGAGGAGCTGTTCGGGTCGAGCTCGAAGGCTCGCCAGACCACCTCCACGCCGTCGGCGTGCTCGAAGCGCGACAGCGCCTGCTCGAAGCGGCGCTTGCCCACGTAGCACCAGGGGCAGACGACGTCGGACCAGATCTCGACCTTCACGCGCGTGGCAACAGCGCAGCCGCCGAGCCTGTTCCAGACGGCGCCCGTGCACCCGACGGGCGACCACCGCGCCGCGCGGGCCACGATGGCGCTCGTGCTCACCGACATGCCGCTGGACCAGCTCCGTACCCACCGCAGCGCCCACCGAGACCCGGAGGGGCTCGTCGACTTCTGGGACTCCACGCTCGCGCAGGCGCGCGCGGCCGGCGGCGACGTCGTCGTCGTCCCCCAGCCCACGCCGCTGACCTCCGTCGACGTCTACGACGTCACCTTCCCGGGCTTCGACGGGCAGCCGGTCCGGGCCTGGCTGCGGGTGCCGGCCGGTGCGGTCGCCGCAGCCGAGGCCTCCGGGCGAGGGCTGCCGACGGTGGTGCAGTTCGTCGGGTACGGCGGTGGGCGCGGTGAGCCCGCCGACGACCTGCTCTTCGCCAGCTGCGGGTTCGCCCACCTCCACGTGGACACCCGCGGGCAGGGCTCGACGTGGAGCCGCGGCACCACCCCCGACCTCGGCACCGCCGACCCGCTCAGCCACTCCCCGCAGTTCCCCGGCGTCATGACGCGCGGGATCACCTCCCCGGAGACCTCCTACTACCGCCGGCTGTTCACCGACGCGGCCCGCGCCGTCGACGCCGCGCGGACCCTGGCCGTGGTCGACAGCGCGCGGGTGGCGGTCTACGGCGGCAGCCAGGGCGGGGCCATGGCCATCGCCGCGGGGGCGCTCGTGCCCGACGTGGGCGCGGTCGTGGCGCACGTGCCGTTCCTGTGCGACATCCGCCGCGCGATGACGATCACCGACGCCGACCCCTTCCACGAGCTGGTCCGCTACCTCGCCGTCCACCGCGACGAGGTCGACGCCGTGCACCGCACGCTGGACCACATCGACGGGGTGGGCTTCGCCCGCCGCGGCCGCGCACCGGCCCGGTTCACGGCAGCGCTCATGGACGCCGTCGTCCCGCCGTCGGGACCGTTCGCCGCGCACGCCGAGTGGGGCGGCGCCGACGCGTCCGTCCACAAGGAGATCGAGGTGTGGCCGTACAACGGCCACGAGGGCGGCGGGTCCGTCGACGAGGTGGCCGCGGTGGAGTTCTTCCGCCGCCACCTCGGCTGAGGCAGCTCGAGGGCTTGCGGCGGAGTTCGACGACGACGAGGGGGAGCGCGGTGCAGGTGAGCGGCAGGACAGCGGTGGTGACGGGGGCGGGCTCGGAGCGGGGGATCGGCAGGGCGGTGGCGCACCGGCTCGCCCGCGACGGCTGGAGCCTGCTGCTCCTGGACGTCGACGGCGAGGGCGTCCAGCGGCGCGCCTCCGAGCTGGCGGGGGAGCTGGTCGACGGCGCCACGGCGCTGGGGCTCGCGTGCGACGTCACCTCCCCGGACGACGTCGCCGCCGCCTTCCGCGCGGCCGACGAGCAGCTGCCGCCCGTCACGGGGCTGGTGAACCTCGCAGGCATCCCCAGCCCGACGCCGCTCCTGGAGGTGACGCTGGCCGAGTGGGACCGGGTCATGGCGGTCAACGCCACCGGCTCGCTGCTGCTGGTGCAGGAGGCCGGACGGCGCATGGTGGCGGTCGGGCGGGGACGGATCGTGCTGACGTCGTCGGTGACGGCGCTCGACGGTGGGGGCACGTTCTCGAAGTCGGCCTACGCGGCGGCGAAGGCCGCGGTGCTCGGTCTGGCGCGCGGCGCCGCGCGCGAGCTGGGCCCGCACGGGGTCACCGTGAACGCGCTGGTCCCGGGGCCGGTGGACACCGACATCATGGGCGGCGCGCTGGACGAGCAGCGCAAGGCCCGCATGGCCTCCGGGATCCCCGCGGGACGCGTCGGGCAGCCGACCGACGTCGCCGAGGTGGCGGCGTTCCTGCTCTCCGACGGCGCCGGCTTCGTCAACGGGACGACCTTCAGCGTGGACGGCGGCATGCACATGCACTGACCGCACCGACCACGCTGGACGAGCCGGTCAGCAGGTGTGGCCGCCGCCGTCCCAGTCCTGCACCTCGACGTCGGTGATGTGCTGGTCGCCCGGGTCGACGGTGAAGACCCACGGGGTGACCTCCTGCCACGCCGGCCCCGTCTGCACGTCGTGCGTGGAGTGGATGCGGGCGCACACGCGGAGCGGACCGCCCAGCTGCCTCGTGGCGGACATGCTCTCGAGCTCCACCTCCGTGTCGGTCACGGGGCTGCCCGTCCGGGCCAGCACGGCCTGTTCGTCGGCGGTCTTCTGGGCGTAGGCCGCGACGTCGGTGACGGCCTCCCCCCGCAGGTCCGCGCGGTCTGCGAGGTGGGTGGCCCGCTCCTGCGGGGACGGCGTGGACGAGGGGTCCTCCACCTCGCGAGCGACCAGCAGCACGCGGGCGTGCAGGTCGTGCCGCTGCAGGAGGCTCAGCGGGACGGGCACCGAGGGCGGGGTGGGCGTGGTCGCCAGCCAGACACCGGTCCCGGTCAGCACGAGCGCCGCAGCGGCTCCCGCGGCCGCGAGGCGCAGCCGTCGCACGCGCCTGGTGCGGGAGACCATGGTCGAGCACATCACGCTCCCTGCGCGGCCGTCGTCATCCCCTGGGGGGACCGCGCACTCAGGCCAGGACGTCCCCCCAGCGCACGTCGGCCACCGCCAGGACGACGACGGACCCGTCGTCCGCCTCCCACGCCGACAGGTGGGAGACCGGGTCCCTGCGGCGGCGCGGCGAGGGCGCTCCGGCCGCGACCAGCCGGGCCACGTGCTGGGCGTCGAGCCAGTCCAGACCGCAGCACCCGGCGCACCCGCACCGGTCCCACGCCACCTGAGCACCCGCCGTGACCTCGGCGAGGGCCACCGCCGGGCTGAGGTCACGGGCGACGCGCTGGAAGCGGTGCCCACGCGGGTCGTAGAGCTGGTCGGGACCGACCATCCGGCCGACCGGCGGCTCGGCGACCGGAGCTGCAGGGGCCTCGCGCAGCTCCTGCACCACCTGGGCGAACGTGGGTCCGCGGCGCTTCCGGGTCACGCGGCGATCGTCACCGGTGCTGCTGCGCCGGTCCAGTGGATTGCGAGCGAGCGAGCGGGCGGGCGGCGCCGATGCACCGCGGTGTCAGCAGTCGTAGGGGCCGTCGTCCCAGTCCTGCACCTCGAGGTCGGTGATCTGTCCCGTCGCGGGGTCCTCGGTGACCACCCAGGGGATGACCTCGCTGCCGACGCCTCCGGTGCGCCAGCGGAACTCGGAGTGGACGGTGGTGGCGGCTGGTCACGTCCCTGACCGTGCAGGACGGCGGCGCGTCCGGGGCGGTGCTCAACCTCGTGAGCCTCGCCGTGGTGGGGGTGCTGGCCGAACGGGCGTGGGGTGCTCGCCGGTTCGCGCTCATCGGCCTCGTGGCGGGCGTCGGCGCGCAGTTCTGGGGTGCCGTGGTGCAGCCGGTGGGCGCCGGCAACTCCGTGGTGGTCTTCGGCCTGGCCGCGGCCTCGGCCGTGGTCGCGGTGGTGCGCGGTCCGGTGCTCGCGCGGGTCGCGGGGGCGCTGGCGCTGGTCGGCGGGCTGGCGCTGCTCGTCCTGGGGGACCTGCACGGCGGAGCCGCGCTGCTCGGCGCGCTGGTGGGTGTCGCCCTGCTGGTGCGGGACCGCCGGGCCGCGGGGCGGGCGGGCCTAGGCTCCCGCGCATGATCAGCGACGCTGCGGGTGCTGACGACGTGCTCCGCGCCACCGACGAGCCGGCTGTGCGCCGCTGCTTCCCCGCCTACCGCGTGCTGCGTCCCCACCTCGACGAGGAGGAGTTCGTCCGCCGGTGGCGCGCGCAGGCGGCGGCGGGCTTCGAGGTCGTCTTCGTCGAGCGCGACGGTGACGTGGCTGCGGTCATGGGCTTCCGCGAGCTGACCACGATGGCGTGGGGTCGGATCCTCTACGTCGACGACCTCGTCGCGATGCCCGAGCACCGCGGCCAGGGCCTGGGCGCGCTCCTGCTGCGGCACGCGCAGGCGCAGACCGTGGCCCGCGGGTGCGCCGAGCTGCACCTCGACACCGGGTACGCCCGCCACGACGCTCACCGCACCTACCTGCGCAACGGCTTCGACATGGTCTGCCACCACATGTCGTGGACCCCGCCGGTTCCTGCGTGACGCCGTAGGGCACGAGCAGCGCTCAGGTGCGTGCAACCCCGCGGGGGCCCGCGCGCGGAGGAGGGGTGTGTGTCGCACTGGCAACCCCACGGGAGGCTCGATGAGGACGACGGCGGTGGCCGCTGCTGTGCTGGCCCCGGTCGCCGTCGTCGTCCTGCTGGGGCTGGCTGGCTGCGGCGGGGGAGCGACGGGGGCGGCGCTGCCCGGCGATCAGTCCGCGGCGCCGGCGGAGGCGACCTCAGGTCAGACCCGGTCACCGCCGCCCGCGCCGCTGACGGGGCCGACGTACGCGCCCTGCGCGCCCCCGACCAGCGCGGACGACCTCACCTCCTCGCTGCCCGGGTTCGTCGAGGCAGTGGCGCAGGTCCACGTCACGGGGAGAGCGCTGCCGTCGGACTTCTGGGCGGGCGACGGGTCGTGGGTGGAGACCAGTGCGGTGGAGTCGCTCGTCGGGAGCTTCCCCCACGGGATGCGCCTGTTCTCGCGCCAGCCGCCGGGGGCGGGTGCCCTGCCCGAGGGGGAGTACGTGCTGCTGCTCGGTGCGTACGACGCGGACGCGGGCGTCTTCTTCACCGTCGGCGGTAACCAGGGCGTCTACGCGGTGCGCGACGACGGGGTGCTCCACCAGCGCTGCGTCGTGGTGCCCGGAGACGCAGGTCCTGCGGAGAGTGCGGACAGCACCAGCCGCGACCGGCTCCTCGCCTTCGTGGAGAGCTCGATGGCGGCCACCGCGGCCCAGCGCGCCGACCTTGCCCGTGAGCTGGAGCGCCAGAGCGCGAGTGCCAGCTCCACGGGGTGACGTTCGACGTCCTCGTGACCAGTCCACCCCACCCGTCGACGACTCGTCGTGCTGCGCCGTCCTCCGGGGCGATGAGTGCCGCCGCCTCGTGCGGTCTGTCCCGCATGGACGACCTTCTGGACCTTCGCCCCGCCTGCGCCGAGACCGCCCGGGTGGCCCTCGGCGTCCGCGACGACCAGCTGCACTCACCGACACCGTGTGACGGCCGGGACGTGACGTGGCTGCTGGCCCACCTCCTCGGGCTGTCGCTCGCCTTCACCCCCGGAGCCCCGGGTCCGGACGGCGAGGGCGACGGTGACGCGCCTGCACTCGCGGGGCTCCACCCCTCATGGCGCCAGCTCGCACCGGCGCGGCTCACGGCGCTCGCGGCCGCCTGGCTCGACCCGGCGCAGTACGGCCGGCAGCTCGAGGCCGGCGGTGTGGTGATGGAGGGACCTGACGCCGTCGCGGTGGCGCTCGACGAGGTCGTGCTGCACGGCTGGGACCTGGCTCGAGCGACGGGCCAGGACTACGAGGTGGACGACGCGTCGGCGGCGGTCGTGCTCGCGTTCACCACCGCCGTCGCTGCGCCCGGGGACCAGTGGAAGCGCGAGGGGCTGTTCGGTCCCGTGGTCCCGGTCGACGACGGGGCGCCGCCGTTCGAGCGGGCGCTCGGCCTCGCCGGGCGGGACCCGGGGTGGCGTCCGCCGTCGTCCTCCTGAGCGGGTCGGGACGCGGTCAGGCGAGGGTCTCGTCGGCGCTGCGGGCGGCCGCGACGAGCAGCTCGCGCAGCAGGTCCCACCGCTCCGCACCGAGGCGCTCGCGCCAGCGCACCTCCACCTCCGCGATGACGTCGGTCGCCTGTCTGGCCGCGAGGAGCCCGCGCTGGGTCGGGCGCAGGATGCGCACCCGTCGGTCCGCGGGGTCGCGCACGCTCTCGAGCAGCCGCCGGTCCTCCAGGGCGGTGGCGAACTCACCGAGGGCCTGCTTGGTCATGCCGAGCCGCTCGGCGAGGTCGGTGACGCGCAGACCGTCTGCCGGGGTGAGGCTCAGCAGCCGCAGCTGCGAGGAGCGCAGGCCGCGCATCTCGTCGTCGAGGCCCGCACGGCTCACCTGTGCGGCCTTGACGTCGCGGCGGAGCCCGTCGAGGAGCGTCCCGAGCAGGGCGAGGACGTGGTCGGGCACGTCCTGCGCGGGAGCGTCGCCATGACCCTTGACCGACATGGTCAGGCAGCCTTACCTTTCTCGTCACCGAACTAGGAAGGCAACCTTACCTCTGGAGGTCGGTCATGGACGTGGCCGCACTGCTGGACACCACCCCGGCGGCGGAGCGCGAGGCGGTGACCGACCTCCTGCAGCAGGCACTGGCAGTCAGACCCGACGGCGCCTGGCGGCTGGAGGGCGTCGACTACGCCTCCGGCTCCCCTGCCACTGGCTCCCTGCACCGCCTGCGGGGTCGCGACGCCGACGGGCACCCCTGGTCGCTCTTCTGCAAGGTCCTGCAGCACGTGCGCCACTGGCCGGTGCTGGCGCAGCTGCCACCGCCGATGGCCGCGCAGTTCGTGGAGCAGTTCCCGTGGCGGGCGGAGCTCGCGCTCTGGGACCCCCGCGTGCAGGGCTGCCTGCCCGCCGGGATGCGCAGCCCGGTGCTGCACCGCGTGGTGGAGCTCCCCGACGACCGCGCCGCCGTCTGGATGGAGGACGTCGTCGAGCACCCCGACCCGTGGGACCTGGCCCGGTACGCCCGGGCGGCCCACCTGCTCGGCCGCTGGAACGCGCGCGCCACGGCGCCCGAGGTGCTGGCCGTCGGTGGGCTCCCGCCGGGCTTCGCGCTGCGCATGTACGCCGAGCGGTCGGTCCCGCTGCGCGGCCTGGCTCCGCTGTCCGACGACGCGCTGTGGCAGCACCCGTGGCTGGTGCCGCACGGTCAGCTGCGCCAGCGACTGCGGCGGGCGGGGGAGCGGGTCAGTGAGGTGCTCGACCGGCTCGACGACCACCGGCAGGCCCTTCCACACGGCGACGCGAGCCCGCAGAACCTCCTCGTACCCGCCGACGAGCCGGACGGCTTCGTAGCCATCGACGTCAGCTTCACCAGCCCGCACGCCCTCGGCTTCGACCTCGGCCAGCTGGTGGTCGGGCCCGTCCACGCGAGCCTCCTGCCGGCGGCGGAGCTGCCCGGCGTGGTCGGCGTCGTCGTCCCCGCCTACCTCGACGGACTGGCTGCGGAAGGGGTGCGCGTTCCTGAGCGGGACGTCCGCTGGGCCTTCGCCGCCTCCGCCCTGCTGCGCAGCGGCCTCGACGCGGTGCCGTACCACCTCGTCGGCAGGGGCGAGGCAGGGGCAGGTGCGCTCGTGGCCGAGCGGCTGGCGCTCAGCGCCTTCCTCGTCGACCAGTTCGACGACGCCGACAGGTCCAGCCGTGCGGCGCAGCGCTCAGGGCGCGCGTCGTGACCACCGCGCCGCTCCCTGCCGCGGTCGTCGCCCGGGCCGCGCCCTTCCCCGTGCCCGGCGCAGCTGCCGCCGCGGTCAGCGGGGCCCTGCTGCTCGCCCTCACCAACGCCCTCGTGGCTGCGGCCGGCCCGGCGCCCGCCAGTGCCGACGTCGTCCGGGTCGCCGGTGAGCACCCGGTGCTCACCGAGGTGGCCGTCGCCACCGGCCTGCTGGCGGCCCTCCTGCTCGTTCCCGGAACCTGGGCGGTCGCGGCGGTCCTCGCCCGCCGCACCCCGCGGACGGCGGCGGCCGGCGCCTGGCTGACCAGCAGCGCCTACGTCATCTCTGTGGCGCTGTCGGTGGAGACGGCGACGGCGCTGGGGTTCGCCCGCTCCGGCGCGGACCCCAGCGCCTACGCCGCAGCCGAGGACGGGCATGCCCCCGCCGCCATGGTGGGGGCCTACGTGCTGTTCGGCCTCGGAGCGCTCGTCGGTGTGCTCGTGCTGGGTGTCGCCGCTCTGCGCCAGCGGCGCACGGTGCCCTGGTGCGCCGGCTGGGCGCTGGTGCTGTCGGCGCCCGTGCGGGTGGCCGGCCTGGTCGCGGGTGTCGGCGCGGGACCGGTGGTTGCATCCCTGTTGCTGGCAGTGGGCTTCGCAGGTGTGCTGCTGGCACACCGCCCCGGCCGCGACCAGGCCGCGGCGGTCGCCTCCAGAGCCGCCAGCTGACGCGAGGTCGGTGCCGTACCAGCGCCTCCGCAGCAGGAGGCGGGTGAGCAGGATGCGGGGGAGCCCCAGCACCGCCTCCTCGCACGAGCCGAACAGCGGCTCCGCCGGCCCGGCGACGTGGTGCAGCTCGCCGTCGACGGTGATCTCCAGGTGTCGCCGCTGGCTGCCGTCGTGGCGCAGCTCCTCGACCTCGCCGGACCGGCCGTGCAGGTGCTCAGCGGCCAGCGCGGCGAACGTTCGGGCCGTCTCGCGCAGGGTCTCGTCGTCGACCTCGAACTCCAGGAGGGTGAAGCCGCCGGAGAGGTCCAGGGCAAGCACCCCCGCCCCAGTTCGAGATGCGGGCCCACCGCACCGCGGCGTCGTCGTCCGCCGGGTCGCTCAGGCGCAGCAGCACCGTCGCGTCGCGGCACCCCGGCTCGGCGTGGACGGTCAGACCACCACTGTCAGCCCGGCCCGTGTGACCGCGGCCACCACCTGGTCCGCGTGGGCCCTCCGCGAGGCCTCCCGCGCACGCGCCCGGCGCTCGTGCCGGATGCCATCCGGTGCGCCGGGGCGGGAGGAACCGTTCATGGCGCTGTCCTGTCGGTCGAGCTCAGCGGCGCGTGATCATGCCAGACGGGCCGTGCGTCATCTGCAGCCAGCACGCACGGCGGGCTGCAGCGGAAGAACCGTGGACGCTGTGTTCCGGTGTGAGAGTCCACACCGGAACACAGCGTCCACGGTCGAGGTGCGCTGGGCCGGTGGTCGCGTCCCTGCTGCTGGCCGTGGGCTTCGCAGGCGTGCTCCTGGCGCACCGCCCCAGCGGCCGTCAGGCGACGGCGGTCGCCTCCAGCTCGACCACCTGACCCGGCAGCGCGAGCCGCACGACGCCGAGCATCGTCGTCGTCGGTGCAGCTCCAGCGGCCCCGAGCCGGCCAGCCAGCACCCCGTAGTGGGGGAGGAGCGCGTCGACGTCGGTCGTGTGCACGCTGAGGCGGACCAGGTCCGCCAGCGTCATCCCCGCTCCGGCGAGGACCGCCTCGACGTTGTCCAGGCACAGCGCCAGCTGCGCGGCGACGTCGTCGACGTGCTGGGGAGCCCCGGTGGAGTCGGTGGCCGTCTGCCCCGACACGTAGAGCGTGCGGTGCGCTCCCACGACGAGCTCCCCCTGGTTGAACCCCAGCTCCGTCGACCACGACACCGGGTTGACCGCGATCCGCTCCACGCTGCACCAGCTCCTGTCCACCTGTGCGGCCCTGCGCCGCGTGGAGGACTCTGGTGCGGATACCTGTCACCTCCTGTCAGGTATCCGCCACGATCTGCGGGTGCGCGCCGACCGTCTGGTCTCCCTCGTGCTGCTGCTGCGGCAGCGCGGACGGATGACCGCGCCCGAGCTGGCCACCGAGCTGGAGGTCTCCGTCCGCACGGTGATGCGCGACGTGGAGGCGCTCTCGACCGCCGGCGTGCCGGTGTACGCCGAGCGCGGGCGTCACGGCGGCTTCGCGCTCCTGCCGGGCTTCCGCACCGAGCTGACGGGCCTCACCGACGACGAGGCCACCGCGCTGCTCGCGACCACCTCGCGCCCCGGCCACGCCCTGGGCCTGGGCGCCGACGTGGGTGCGGCGGTCCGCAAGGTGCTCGACGCCGTCCCCGCGGCCGGGGTCGCGCGAGCCCGCAGCGCCGCCCGTCGCCTCCTCGTGGAGCCCGACGCCGACCTGCTCGCCAGGCGCCAGGCCGCTGACGAGGTGCTGCCGGCGGTGGTCGCGGCGGTGCGGGAGGCGGTGGTCGCGGGGCGACGGCTGCGGATCGAGCACACCGGCGCGGACGGCGCTGGTGGGCAAGGGGCCACCCGCACCGTCGACCCGGTCGGCCTGGTTACCTCCCGCGGCCGGCACTACCTGCTCGCCACCCGGTCCGGCCGGGACCGCACGTACCGGCTCTCACGGGTCACCCGCGCCGACGTGCTGCCCGAGGAGGCGGACCGGGACGACGACGTCGACCTCGCCGCCCTGTGGCGCGAGCGCAGCGCGCGGTTCCGCGCGGGGGAGCAGCAGGTGCGCGTCCGGCTGGCGGTGGAGCCTGCACGGAGGGCCGAGCTGCTGGCGACCGCGGTCTCCGTGCTGGGCGACGAGCCGCTGGACGCAGGTGCCGTCGCCGGAGCCGGCCGGGCGGGCTGGCGGCTCCTCGACGTCACCTTCCAGGACGACCGCCACGCTCGCTGGGCACTGTGGATGCTCGGCCTGGACGTGGAGGTGGTCGACCCTGCGCGGCTGCGCGCCGACCTGCGCGACCGGGCCCTGGCCCTCGCCGCCCACCACTCGGCCCACCACTCGGTCAGCGGCGCCGCCCCAAGAGACGCCTGACGAGCAGGAGGGGAAGGCCCAGCAGGGCCTCGGCACAGGAGCCGAACAGGGGCTCGGGCTCTTCCTGCACCCGGTGGACCTCACCGTCGAGGACCACCTCCAGGAACCGCCGCGGGCTGCCGTCGCGGCGCGGCTCCTCGCCCTCGCGGGACCGCCCGTGCAGGTGCGCGGCGGCGAGGGCGACGAAGCGGTCGGCCACCTCGGCGAGCTCGTCGTCGTCGACCTCGAACTCGAGCTCGGTGAAGCCACCGGACAACTCCAGGGCGAGGATCCCCGCCCCCCGGTTCGACGTGCTGGCCCACCGCTCCTCGGCGTCGTCCTCGGGGTGCGCCAGGCGGAGCACCAGCTTCGGCTCGTCCCCGCTCGCGTCCTCCACCGCGGACAGGCCACCCGCCGCCTGCGCGGCCCGTGACACGGCGGCGACGATCCGGGCCCACCACGCCGTCCGCGCCTCCTCGCGGGCCCGCGCCCTGCGCTGGCGCCACGTGCCACCGGGCGGGGAGGGCCGGGCAGGTCCAGTCACCGCGGCTCTCCTGCCCCCGGGCTCGGGCTCGGGCTCGGGCTCGGGCGCAGGCCGACGGCCGTGGCCGTCGTGTCCACCTCGACGAGCTGACCTTGAGCGGCGAGGCGCTCGACGTCGAGCACGCTGATCGACGGCGCCGACCCGGTGTCGCGCAGCCGCTGCGCCACCTCGCGGACGCTCGCCGCCACCGCGTGGGGGTCGGTGGTGCGCACCCGCAGGCCGTCGAGGTCAGCGAGGGACATCCGCTCGGCCGCCAGCTGGCGTTCGACGTCGTCGAGGCACCGGTGGAGCTGCGCCGGCACGTCATCGGGACCGTCGGGGGAGGCATGGCCCCGTGCGGCGGGACGTCCGGTGACGACCACCGTGCTGGGGAAGGGCCAGGGCTCCTCGCGCTCCTCGGGGGCGGGCAGCGGACGTCCCTCGAGGAGGTCGAGCACCACGTCGACGTCGCCGGCGGGCACGCCGAGCAGCAGCCGGGCGCCGGCGGTGGTGCGCACCGGGACGAGGTGGGTCGACGCCTCGAAGCGGAGGCTGTGGCGCCACCCCGCGCGCTGGACCCGGTCGCGTTCGACCGCCTGGAAGTCGACGGCGACGGGCGCCCCCCTCCCGGGGCGCAGGACCCTGCCCGGCGACAGCTGCAGGGAACCGGGGCCCACCACGGCGCGCCCGACGCGCCACCGGTGCGACAGCGGCGGGTGCTCGCCGGCCTCCACGCGCATCCAGCACTGCACCGACCAGGCCCGGTCGCCGTCGGACGTGCCGGTCTCGCGGGACGCCAGCAGCCGCTCGAGGACCACCCAGAGGGCCGCCCCGCCGACGAGCTTCAGCCAGAAGAGCGCCGAGAGGTCGGGCAGGAAGGGCTCCACCGCCGACACCGCCTTCCACCGTCCCAGCCGCACCACCACCGGTCGGGTGATCATGGCACCGGGCCAAGGGAGCGGCCACGGACGTGCACCCGCCAGGCCGTTCCGCGCGGTGCCCGGTCCGGCGACACTCGCGACCACGGCCACCACCGAGGTGCTGCCGGACCTGCGACTGCCGCGGTGGCTCATGCCGTCGCTGGCCGCGATGACCTCGCTGGTGCTCGCCAGCCACGAGTTCTTCGTCGTCTCCCTGGCGCGCGCAGGCGTCACCAGCCCGCCACCGGTGCCCTCGTCGGAGAGGCCCCGGTGCACCCCGTCAGCGCGGGGCCCGCGGCGAAGACCGTCGTGGCTGCGGCAGCAGCCCGGCGGGACGACCACGGGGAGTGCCGGCCCTGGGCACACCAGCTCCGAGCCAGGGATCAGCACCCGCAGGCGCGGCGCGCTGCGGGGATGTCGGGGACGTCGTCGCCGGCGAGGTCGTCGTCGTCCGGAGCGGACGGTGGTGGTGGAGCTGGGGGTGGGGTGGTCAGCAGCAACCCCCCGCCAGCGGGAGGTGCCCCCGGCTCCACGCGGCGCCGCGTGGTCTGCGCGACCGCCCGGCGGGGGTTGAGCAACCACCGCCCCAGCGGGTCGACGCTGGCGGGAGGGCGGACATGAGGGGTCCCGTCGACCATGCGCACGCCCCACACCCCGAGGGTCACCAGGACGTGGTGGCGCCCGCAGAGCAGCACCCCGAAGTCGACGTCGGTGGGACCGCCCTCGGCCCAGGCGTGGACGTGGTGGGCCTCGAGCCACCCCGGCGGGGCGGTGCAGCCGGGGATGACGCATCCGCCGTCGCGGGCGAGCATCGCGCGGCGCTGGGCAGGGCTGAAGAGACGCACCGCACGCCCGAGCGCCAGGACCGCTGCGTCGGGTCCCTGGCAGGACAGGGTCACGGTGTGCATGAGCGCGCTGCACGCCAGGTGCTGGAGCTGCGTGGTGGTCAGGGGACGACGGGTGGTCTCGTTGGTGGCCCGGCCTGAGCCTGGGACGCCGACGAGCTGGTCACCGGTGGCAGTGACGATCACCCGCGGAGGCTCACCGCCGCGGGTCTCGTCGGCGCTGCGGCCGAGGCGGGCGAGGAGCGCGAGGGCGTCGGCGCGGCGTTGAGGTGCTGTCCGGTCGTCGCGGACGGGGACTGCGGGCTCGCCGCGGCGGGCGGTGGTCCGTCCGCCGCCGTCGTCGTCGGTGGTGCCTTCGTCCAGCCCGGGGAGCGGAGCGTCGGCCGTGCCACCGGTGGTGTCGTCGAGGGCGCTGGCACGAGCGGGGTCGGCCAGGGGAGCGCGCACGGTGGGGTCGGGCTTGGACAGGTGGTCGATGGCGGCCTTGAACTCGGCGCCGACGATCGCGTCGAGGTGGCCGCGGATGTCGAGGGAGCCGTCGTCGTGGAGCGTCAGGGACAGGTACCGCTTGTCGACGTCGTCGGGGTCGAAGCCGCGGTCGGCCCGTTGGGGGTCCAGCGTCTGCGCCAGCACCTCGCACGCGATGGCGGCCTGCGGGTGGGTCAGGCCGGGCAGGGTACGCGCGAGCACCTCGTCGGCTTCGGCGGAGTGCGCGCGCTGGATGCGCCGGGGCAGCGACTCGACGACGCGGCGGGCCAGCGAGGCGATGTCGGTGGAGATGCGGCCGCGAGCGTGCTGCTCGCCGACCCGCCCCAGGCCCTCCCCGGCGAGGAGCACGGAGGCTGACCCAGACGTCGACTCCCCGGCCGGCCCGTCAGCCGGCCCGTCGGCACCGTCTGGTACAGGGCCGCCGGCAGGGACGGGCAGCGGCGCGACGGGGGCGGTGAGCGCCTTCGCCAGGCGCACGTCCGAACTCGCGCGACGGGCCTCGGCCCCGGTGTGGGTGATGAGCAGGTCGGTGGGGGAGGTGGCCCCGACCACGGTGAGGTCTTCGGGGGTGAAGCTGGCGGTGAGCAGCAGCAGCGCCGCGTCGGTGACGTGGCGGACCTCGGCGGCCAGCGCCAGCGCCTGCACGCGCTGGTGGGGGCCGACCGACGCGAGGTAGCGCGCGGCCTCGACGGTGGCGTCCGCGGCGGCACGAGCGGCGGTGAGGGCCTCGGCGAGCGGACCGGTCAGCGGAAGCGGAGGCAGGTCGGGGCGCGGCTCGGTGTCGTCGTCCTCAGGGTGGTGCGGTGCGGGACCGGCGCCGAGCGCACCCGGGGCGAGCGGCTCGGACTGCCACCTCTGCCCGCCGCCGAGACCGTCGTCCAGACCGTCAGCGCCGGGGGTGCCCTCGTGGGGCATCTCGGTGCTGGTCCAGGTCATGCGGATCACGCTAGGGGCCACCACCGACAGTCGAACGTGCGTGCAAAGGCGCTGCACAGGGCTGTGATTCGCGCAACCTGAAGTTCACCCGTTCGGACCCTCGCGCAGCGCTCGGCACCGGCGGTGTGGAGGGCGGCCTCGACCGCGCCCTCCACGGGCGCACTGTCATCGAGGCCGGCCAGCACGCGCTCGCGCTGCCGCTGCTGCCGCTGCACGGTGCGAGCCGGGCTGATGTCCACCCGGTGGCGCCGGGCCGGCTTCCCTGTGACGGTGCAGGTGGCGCCGTCGGCGATGACCCTCCGGGACCGGTCACCGTCGACCTCGGCCCCGCAGCGCTCGACGGTGTCGTCCTCGGAAGCCCACGAGCCGGAGACGCGCACGCCCGTGAACGAGGCGGTGGTGCGCCGCGGTGAGGATCATGTGCACCGAGGCGGCATCGGTCGGACGGGCACCTCCGTCGTCGTCGTGCTGGAGGACGACGACGGCGGCGCTCAGCACGAGCGCTGCCGCCGCGCTCGCGGCTCACTGCGCGCTCACTGAGCGGCCGACCGGACGCTGCCGGGCACCATCCGTCACCTCCGCGCATGATCTCGGGCTGCGCCCCTGGCAGGAGACCGACACCGGGCAGGTGGCCCGCGCCCACGAGGACCTGGCGGTCTACCACTGGTGTGCCCAGACCTTCCGCCCCGACAGTCCCCGGTGCTCGACGGCGCTCGACGGCGCTGCACCTCGACGACTGGCGCGACCTGCACCAGCACGCCCTCGTCGCCGGTGGCGCCTGGCCAGCGGTCCAGCGGACCCGATGGCTCAGCGCCTGCGGAGGTCGGCTGCCGGCGCCAGCAGCTCCGGTCCCCACGCCGCGGTCGCTGCGAGCCGCTCCTGCGCTGCGGCGAGCGGGAAGGTCGCCACCTCGGTGACCCTCTCGCCGTCGTCGGGGACGGACGGCGGGGCCACCACCTCGACCTCACCCCAGCCCCACAGCCACGCCGCGAAGGGCTGGGGGAGATGAGGTCGGTAGGGCGCGGGCGCCGCCGCCCTCCTCGAGCAGCTCGCGGACGAGGGAGTCCTCGACGGTCTCGCCCCGCTCATGGGTCCCGCCGGGGAGGAACCTGTCGTCGGGCCCCTCGCCACGGCAGAGCAGCACGTCCCCTCCGGTGAACCCGACGACGTGGGTGCTCACCACCACCGCGTCATCGGGGAGGTGCGTGGAGGAGGTCATCGTCGTCGCCGCCCACTCCCACCGCTCCGAGCGGTGCAGCAGCGGGTAGCGGCGCCGCGGGTCGTCGTCGCGGTGGTCGGCGGTCACGCCGCGGAGACCGCGCTGACAGCCGTGACCAGCCCGGTGGCGTGCACCACCGCCACGAGGGCTGCCACGGGGAAGGGGATGGAGGGGAGGCGGATCCCGTCAGCCTCGTCTGAGGCGGCGGGGACGGTGACCCCGATGGGGACGACGGCGAGAGCTGCCGCGCACAAGCCCGTGGAGGGCTGGGGAGCTGGCGCAGCACCGTCCACGCGTGGTCTTCCTCTCCTCGTGATCAGCTGCGAGGCACTCTCCGCCTCGGCGGTCGGCGCCGCACGCCGGTGGAGGGGAGGGGGACGGCTCTCAGGCGTGTTCCACCTCGACGATGACCAGCACGCCGCGGTGGTGGGCGTCGCAGTAGCGGCCCCTCTCGGCGTACATGCCGCCGCTGCGCCGGCCCTCCCCGGGCAGCGCCTCCAGCCCGACGACGTACCCCGTGCCCCTGATCCGGTCGCCGTTGACGAAGCGCTCGCCGTCGATGACGGCCCCCTCGACGGGCTCTCTGCTGTCCTCGACGTAGAGGTCCGCGCCGGTCGGCCAGACCACCCACCGGTCGGTGGTGCTGCCCGCCGGTGTCGTGAGGCGCGCCAGCTCGCAGCTCTGGTCGTCGAGCAGCAGCTCGCCCTCGAAGGGAACCGCCTCGCCGTCGACGTCGCGCCCGGAGATGGTCACGAGCCCGCCGACCGTGCTGCTGATGGTGCACCCCGCCACCACCGTCGCTGCGGTGACCGCCAGAGCGGTCGTGTTCAGCACCTGGCGGGACCACGCGGGCCTGTGGCGACTGTGCACGTCTGCTCCTGCTCTCGGGGAGATCTGCACCTGTGACGCCCTCCCCGGGGTGGCTGTTGCAGCCGTGGGGCGAGCCTCGTCGCGGAACCGGCCCGGTGCCCTCCCGTCAGTCGAGGCGGGGACGCACCACGGGACCGGTCAGCAGGACGAGCCTCGTGCCGTCGTCGGCCCGCCAGGACTGGACCTCGCCCCGCGAGTCCGCCGCCAGGCGCACGAACCCCGCCGTCGCCAGGCGGCGACGCGCCTCCGGCGGCAGCACGCGCTTGCCCCCGGCGTGCGGGTTGCCGGGGGTGCAGTCGTCGAGGCACTCGACGACGACGTCGGCCGCGGCGAGCAGATCGGCCTGGTGCTTGCGCACGTCGTCGTCCAGGAGGGTGTGGAGGCGCTCGCCGTCCCAGAACCGGCCGTCGTCGGTCCACTCCGGTTCGTCCAGCTCGAGGGGGTGACCCCAGTGGTCCAGGGGAACGACGGGGGCCGTGCGGCGGAGGCGTCGACTCACGGCTGCATGGTCGTCGCGGCGATCACCGCGGCGCCACGGGTTTGCGCAGCGCGTGCCGTGGAAGCGGAGGGACGGGGCAGTGCTCACGCGTCGACGGCGAAGAGCACGTAGCCGTAGGTCAGCCCCAGGGCGTCGGGATGGGCGCGCAGCCACGGCTCCGCGACCTCGGCGGGGAACTCCAGGCGGAGCACCGCCTCGAGGTCCTGTCGACGGGTGAAGAGCCACTCGCTCATCACCTCCCGACGCTCCGCGCCGCGTTCGGCCCACCACGCCGCCGTCGCTCCACCGCTGCCCTGGTAGGCAGCCCATGGGCTGGCCGCCAGGAGCTCCGCGAACTCGCCCGCGTGGTGGTCGTTGTCGACCACCACCAACCGGCCCCCGGGGCGGAGCGGCCGCCGGGGCCTCTGCGTCGTCCTCACAGCAGTTCGGTCATCAGCGCGTGCACCCGGTGCGCGACCGCACGGACCTGGGAGTGGCTCGTGTCTACGACCGCGTCCGCGTGCTCAGCCTCCGCCTGGGCGACCCGGTAGCGCCGCTCGTAGAACGCGTCGACGCCAGTCCTGTCGCCGTCCGCCTCGAAGCGGGCGCGCCACACCTCCTCGGCGGCGACCAGCTGGACCCACCGGACCACGCAGTCCGGCGGGGCGGCATCGACGACGACCCGCCGCAGCTCCGGGGTGTGGAACGTCCACGTCACCAGCGCGATCTCGACCCCCGCGGCGGCAGCGCCGCCGAGCACCGCTCGGAGGTTGGCGGCCACGAGGGCGCGCATCGCCGGGTCGACCCGCCACGGCTGGTGGAGCCACAACGCGTCGACGTCGACCCACTGCAGCAGGGGCGCTGAGCCGGGTGGGCCCTGGTGGTGGGTGAGGACGGCGCGGGCCACGGCGCTCTTGCCGATGCCGGGTGCGCCACCGAGCAGGACGAGCCTCGTCGGCCCAGGGTGGCCCAGTTCGGGTGACCCCGGACGAGCCCGCACTCGTTGCCGGGGCCTGGCGTCACGCCGTCAGGACGTCGCTGACCGTTGATGGGAGGCGGCCCAGGAGGTCGCCGAGCAGGGGCGAGGTGCCGGCGAAGAAGCCCTCGCCGGCGGCCTCGTAGAAGCCCAGCGTGAAGCGCGCGACCCGCTCGGGGCGACCGGCAGCGACCTGCGCGGCCACCCACTCCTCCGGGTCGACGAGCACCCGCTCGACGGACCGCCCGCTCGCAGCGGACGCGAGGGCGGCGACGTCGACGAACGTGGGGGCCTCGTCGGCGGTGAGGGTGAGCGGCCCCCCGAGCCCTGTGTCGCCTGCGGCGATCCTGGCGACGACCACCGCTGCGGCTTCCGCGGCGTCCTCGCGCGACGTCCACGAGACAGGCCCGTCAGCGGGGACGGCGATGGTGCCGGTGGTGCGCCAGTCACCGGTCAGCCAGAGCAGGCTGTGGGCGTAGAAGCCGTTGCGCAGTGACGTCCACGCCAGACCGGACCGCTCGAGCACCGCCTCGGTGGCGGCGTGGTCGCGCCCGGGACCGAACGGCGTGCGCGGGTGCGCTCCCTGGTGGCTCGTGTACAGCACGTGGCCGACGTCCGCCTGGACCGCTGCGTCGACAGCGGCCGTGTGCAGCGCGACAGCGTCTGCGGTCGGGTCGCTGGACGAGACGAGCAGCAGCTGGTCGGCGCCGCGGAAGGCGTCGACGAGCGAGCCCGGGTCGGCGTAGTCGCCGCTGCGGACGCTCACGCCGAGGTCGGCGAAGCGGCGCGCCTTCTCCGGGGTGCGCGCGACGACGACCAGCTCCTCGGCCGGGAAGCGGCTCAGCAGGTGGTCGGTGGTGGCGCCGTTGAGGGCACCCGTGGCGCCGGTGATGACGATCATCGCAGTCTCGCTATCAGTGGAAGCAGTTTCGCCGGATCGGCGGTAACGCAGTGGTACCACTCAGTCGTTATCGTTGGCAACATGACGGTCGAGAACAGTGCGCAGGCGCCGGCCAGCACTCCCGCCGGGCGGGACGCCGTGCGCAGCCGGCTCGTCGACGTCGCGGCCGAGCTCCTCCGGGAGCACGGCCCCTCTGCGGTGACCACGAGAGCGGTCGCAGCCGCAGCGGGGGTCCAGGCGCCGACGATCTACCGGATCTTCGGCGACAAGGACGGCCTCCTGGACGCCGTCGCCGAGCACGCCGCCGACGCCTTCGTGGCGGCCAAGGCCCGCGAGGTCCAGGAGGAGGCGGGTCGTGGAGCGGACCCCTTCGACGACCTGCGCGCGGCCTTCGTCACCCAGGTCGAGTTCGGCGTGGCCAACCCCGAGGTCTTCCGGCTGCTGGGTGATCCCGCCCGCGTGGTGCGCTCGGGGGCGGCCCGGGCCGGACGGGAGGTGCTGCGGGCGCGGGTGCACCGCGTGGCGCTGACGGGGCGGCTGCGCGTGACGGAGGAGCGCTGCGTCGACCTGGTGCAGTCCGCCGGCACCGGCGTCATCCAGACGCTGCTGGCCACCCCGGTGGCCGACCGCGACCCGCAGCTGGCCCTCGCCATGTGGGACGCGGTGCTGGCCGCCGTCCTCGCGGTGCCCGTCGAGGGGGACGCGCAGGAGGCAGGGATGACGGCGGCTGAGCACTCAGCCGCCGCGACGGTCGTCGCCTTCACCGCATTGGCACCGGAGCTGCCGGGGCTGACCGACGCCGAGCGGGCCCTGCTCCTCGAGTGGCTGCGTCGCGCGCGCGGGCGCTGATCCCGGGCGCGACCGCTCCCCGCGCTGACGAGGGCCGAGCACCTCCGCTGACGGCCGGCCAACCGGTGGCTCCCGGGGTGAGGTCGAGGCGGCTGCCGCTCCAGCGCTCCCGCAGCCAGCGGTCGTGGCTGGCGAGCACCACCGCGCCCGGGTGATCCGCCAGCGCCGCCTCCAGCTCCTCCGCCAGTCCGAGGGAGAGGTGGTTGGTGGGCTCGTCCAGCACCAGCACGTCCGGTGGGTCGGCGGCCAGGACGGCGAGGGCCACCCGCCGCTGCTGGCCCACCGAGAGCGACCCGACGGGCCGGCCGGCGTCACGGACCGAGACCAGCCCTGTGCTGGTGAGCGCCGGGGCGTGCTCGCCGACGGCGCGCAGGTAGACCTCCTGGGCGCTGCGCCGGGGGTCTTCCCACACGACGTCCTGGGCGAGCAGTCCCAGACGGACGCCCGGCGCGGTGCGGCGCAGCCCGCGGTCGGCGGCGAGAGCGCCGACGAGCACCGCGATGAGCGTCGACTTGCCGCTGCCGTTGGGACCGTCGAGCAGCAGGTGCTCACCGGCACGCACCGTCAGGCTCGTGGGCCGCAGACGACCGGCCACCTCGACGTCGTCGAGCTGGACCAGCACGTCCGGGGTGCCCGGCAGCGCAGGAGGTCCGGGAAGCTCAGCTCCGCCGCGCCGAACGAATCCGGCGAAGCTCAGCAGCGGAGGCGGCGCCGCGACCTGGGTGCGCTCGAGGTCCTCCAGCCGGCTGCGCGCGGAGCGGACCCGGCGGGCGATGACCGTGGCCGCGCGGTCGGAGTAGAACTTCTTGGCGATCCGCGCCTCGCCCTTGGGCGCTGTGGTGTGCATGACGTCGCGGGCGCCGACGGCCACCTCGTGGCGCAGCACCTCCAGCTGCTCCTGCTCCGCGGCGTGCTGCTCCTCCCAGCGGCGGCGGGCCGCGGCCTTCGCCCGCAGGTGGTCGCTGTAGGCCCCGCGGTGGCTGGTCACGGACGTCGCCGTGTCACGGGCGACGCCGCTGCCGTCGTCGTCCTCAGGGGTCGCGGCGGGAGCGTCCTCCGGAGAGCCCGGGCCGGCGACGGGGTCGAGGTCGGCGACGCGGGTCGCGACGTCCTCGATGAACCGCCGGTCGTGGCTGGCGAAGAGCACCGGACCCGTCCAGGAGCGCAGCTCGGCGGCGAGGAAGTCGGCGCCCGCGGCGTCCAGGTGGTTGGTGGGCTCGTCGAGGAGCAGCGCGGTGGGGCGCGCCACCAGCGCCGCCGCGAGCGCCAGGCGCGTGCGCTGGCCACCGGACAGGGCGCCCAGCTGCCGGTCGCGGCCGACGTCGCCGAGGCCCAGCCCCGCGAGGACGCGCTCGACCTGGGCGTCCAACGACCAGACGCCCGCGGCGGTGGCCTCGGCGAGGGCGACGTCGTAGCGGTGGGCCGCCGCGCGCCGGGCCTCGACGTGGGGCGCCTCCGCTGCGGCGTCGGAAGCCGCGGCCAGCGCCTCGGCAGCGGCCGTGAGCTGGCGCTCGACGTCCCGCGCGCTGGCGACGGCGTCGTCGAGGACGTCCTCGACGCAGGCGTCGTCGTCGAACGGGAGCACCTGGTGCACGAGCCGGGTGCGGTCCGGGCGGGTGACGGTGCCGGAGTCGGGGTGGTCGACCCCGGCCGCCACCCGCAGGAGCGTGGTCTTGCCGGAGCCGTTCTCACCGACGAGGGCCACCCGGGCGCCGGGCGCGACGGCGAGCGAGACGTCGCGGAGCACCACCCGGTCCGGGTAGCGGCGGTCGACGTGGTGCAGGGCGAGGTGGAGAGCTGGCAACGCGAGGTCCTCGGAGGTGAGGAGGGTTCCCGCCGGGTCCTCGCAGCTCCACCGGCAGGGGTGGGGCGGGTCCGCTGGCGCGGGACGGTCGCGGTGTCAGCTGAGCACGCGTCGACGCTAGGCGGCTCGGTCCTCGGCGTCGAGGGGTTTTCGGTCAGCGGCTCCGGCGACAGGCGCGGCGGACGAGGTGGACGACGACCACCCGGGGGAGTCCCAGGAGCGCCGCCTGCCAGGAGTCGAACACCGCCTCCTGCTCCTCAGGGACGCGGTGGACCTCCCCGTCGAGAGTCATCTCGAGACAGCGCTTGCGGGCACCGGAGGGCAAGACCTCCTCGACCTCGCGGGAGCGGCCGTGCAGGTGCTCGGCGGCGAGGGCGACGAGGAGGCGCAGAGCCTCGGGCTCGTCGTCGTACTCGATCTCCAGGTGTTCGAAGCCGCCGGAGAGGCCCAGGAAGAACAGCCCGCTGCCCCAGGTGGAGATGCACGCCTGGCGAGCGGCGGCGTGGTCGTCCCCGGGACGCGTCAGCCGCAGCACGTACCGCGGGTGGTCCTCTCCCGGCTCGACCACCACGGTCAGGCCGCCGGCGGCGCGTGCGGCCTCGGCGACGACGGCCTCGACGCCGTGGAAGTACGTCCGCCGTGCCTGCTCTCGAGCGCGAGCTCGACGCTGCTTCCACGTCTCGCCGTCGGGTCGGCCGGGTGGACTGGAGCCGCCGCTCCCCGTGCCACTGCTGCGCGGCGTTCTCGAAGCGGTCATGCGGGGCTCCCCGAACGGGTCCACGCCTGCACGGCCCGCACGGCGGCGACCACCACGGCTGCCACGCCGGCGCTGGCCAGCACGAGCGGCCACACCCGCCGCGAGGTGATCACGGCGCGACCCCAGCGGCGGCAGAGGCGGCGGCGGGGCACTCGACAGGCGCACTGCTCGGGCGGACCCCAGGCGCGCCGCCCCTGAGACCGCTCGAGGCGAGGGGCCCGCTGACGGCGCCGTCGGGTGGGGCGCAGCGGGCGACCGGTGACCGCCACGCTCACGTGGTGAGCCGGGTGCGGGGGTGTCAGCCGCCCGCACCCGGTCACCGTGAAGGCGTCAGTGGGCGTTCTGCGCGTGCGCCAGGGCGTCGATGGCGGTCTGGGTGGCGGTCAGCGTCTGCACCGCGGTCTCGATCTCACCGATGCTGCGCACCGCGTCGCTCGTGCGGCCGCGGATGCCCTCGATCTGCTGGGAGATGTCCTCGGTGGCGCTGCTGGTCTTGTTGGCCAGCTCCTTCACCTCGCTCGCGACCACGGCGAAGCCGCGGCCGGCCTCGCCAGCGCGGGCCGCCTCGATGGTGGCGTTGAGCGCCAGGAGGTTGGTCTGGGCGGCGATCGAGGTGATGAGCTTCACCACCTCGCCGATCTGCTCGCTGGCGGTGTCCAGGACGCCGATGGTGCGCGCGGCGTCGGAGGCCCGCGAGACCGCGGAGTCCACGGCGGTGCTGAGGTCGCGGCTGACGCCGGCCAGCTGCACCGAGGAGGCGCGCATCGTCTCCACCTGCTCCTGGGAGGTCTCCACCAGGCGCGTCTGCTCGTCGATGTCGCGCAGCGACCCGGCGACGAGCAGCGCGTTGCCCTGCGCGTCGCGGATGCTGTCGCCGGTGGCGTGGATCCAGACGTAGCGGCCGTCCTTGCGCTGCAGCCGGTACTTGATGTCGTACCCGGTCCGCCCCGTCCGGTCACCGAGGTGAGCGGCGAAGGCGCTCGTGACGCGGTCGGCGTCCTCGGGGTGCAGCCGGGACGCCCAGGTCACCACGGTCTCAGGGAAGTCGTGCAGCCCCTCGAAGCCGAGCATGTGGCGCAGGCCCGTCGAGAAGCGCAGCGTGTCGTCCGGCGCCAGCGGCACCCCGGGCACGAGGTCGGCGTCCCACAGACCGATGCCGGAGGAGCGGACCATCAGCTCGTGCCGGGCGGTGGCGCGCTCCGTCGCCTGCTCGGCCTCGAGCGTCCGAGCCTCCAGCGCAGCCACCTGGGCCTGCAGGGCCTCCACCTCCGCTGTGCTGACCGACGGTGCCTCGACGTGGACGTCCTTCTTCGTGCGCCGCATGCTGCGACTCCTCCCGCGCGGATCCCTGGACGGCCCGGGTGGGAGGCCGCCTCACGTGATCGACATCGGCCGGGTGCTGCAGCTCCTGTAGCCCTCGGGGGAGACGCAGACGGAGGGCGGGGAGGCGCGACGCCGCGCCTCCCCGCCCTCCGTCGGTCGTCTGTCGTCAGGAGCGCAGCTGCGCCGCCAGCGGGCAGCTGAACGGGTCCCCGGCGCGCAGGCCCACCTCGTTGAGGTGGCGGATGATCGCCCGGTAGGAACCGACCAGCGTCGTCTCCGTGTAGGGGATGTTGTGGGTGGCGCAGAACTCGCGCACCAGCGGCTGAACGCGGCGCAGGTTGGGCCGCGGCATGCTCGGGAACAGGTGGTGCTCCACCTGGCGGTTGAGACCGCCCATGAGGAAGTCGATGACCACCCCGCCGCGGATGTTGCGGGACGTCAGCACCTGGCGGCGCAGGAAGTCGATCCTCGCCCCGCGCTCGACGATGGGCATCCCCACGTGGTTGGGGGCGAACGCCCCACCCATGCACAGGCCGAAGACCGCCAGGTGCACGCCCACGAACGCGGCGGCCTTGCCGGGGCCCATGGTCGTCAGCAGCACGGTGGCGTAGACGCTCCAGTGCGCCGCGATGAAGCCGACGTCCGCCCAGCGGCCCTTGACGGGGGAGCGACGCGCGAGCGCCTTGACGCTGTCGACGTGCAGGTTGGCGCCCGACAGCAGCAGCAGCGGCAGGAAGAACCAGCCCTGGTGGCGCGTCAGCGCTGCGCGCAGCCCGCGGCGGCGCTGGGCCTCCTCGGCGTGGAAGGCCACCACCACCGACTCGATGTCGGTGTCCTTGCCCACCTGGTTGGGGGCGGCGTGGTGGCGGGTGTGCTTGTTCATCCACCAGCCGTGGCTGAGGCCCGCGCACAGCCCCGCGAACACCCGGGCCGCCCACTTGTTGCGGGTCGAGGAGTCGAAGACCTGCTGGTGCGCGCCGTCGTGGCCGAGGAAGGCGAACTGGGTGCCGATCACGCCGAGGGCCGCCGCCGGCAGCAGCTGCCACCAGGAGTCACCGAGGACGACGACACCCGCCACGAGCGCGACGATGGCGAGGGCCGCCGCGCTGATCCGGACCGCGTAGTAGCCGTGGCGCCGGTCGAGCAGCCCGCGCTCCTTCACCATCCTCGACAGCTCGGCGTAGGCGCTGACAGCCCGGTCGCGCTCGCGGACGCGCGGGGCGTTCTCGGCGGGGGGAGGGGCGGTGGTGGTCATCGCGAGGCTCCTCAGGCAAGGTCGGGCTGCGGACCGCAGGCGCGGGCGCTCACCGGTGGGCGTCAGGCACTGCTCACCCGGTGCGCGTCGCGTGCTCGCGCACGCCGCGTCCGACCGTTCAGCGAGGGACCGGAGTCCCATGACCAACTGTCACACACCCACCCGGGTGGGTCTGCACCCGCGGCAGTCCCGGTGCCTCCTCGCCGACCTCGGTCCCGCCCCACGGCGGATCACGCCACCGCCTCCGGCTGGTTCACTGCACCCGTGGAGCTCACCCCTGACCCCGGCCCACCGCCCGGTCGCACGGTGGGTGGCACGGTGGTGCGCGTGCTCGTCGTCGACGACGAGCAGCTGGTGCGGACGGCCCTGAGCACGGTGCTCGGCTCGGCCGACGACCTCGAGGTGGTCGCCGCCGTGGACGGCGTCGGCGCGGCGGCCGCGCTGTCGGCGCACAGGGCCGACGTCGTCCTGTGCGACCTGCGGATGCCCTACGTCGACGGGCTCACGGTGCTCCGGCACGTGGCCTCCTGCCCGCCGCCGCGACCCGCGGTGGCGGTGCTGACCTCCTTCGCCGACGACGCCCTCGTGGCCGAGGCCCTGTCGCTGGGAGCGGCCGGGTACCTGGTCAAGGACTCCAGCCCCGAGCACCTCATCGACGCCGTGCGACGCCTGGCGCGGGGAGCGGCGGTGCTGTCCGCCGAGGTCACGCGGCCCGTCATCGACGGGTTCCTGCGCAGCCGACCTGACGCCGGCGCCGTGGCGCAGGTCGCGCTGCTCTCACCGCGGGAGCGGGAGGTGCTGGTGCTCATGGCTCGGGGTCTCGGCAACGCCGAGGTCGCCGACGAGCTGCACCTCTCGCAGGCCACGGTGAAGTACCACGTCAGCGCGGTGCTCACCAAGCTCGGCGCTGAGAACCGGGTGCAGGCCGCCCTGGTGGCGGTGCGGGCCGGCCTCGTCCCGACCGGGACCTGAGCGGTGGTGGCAGGAGGACGGGCGCTGCGGGGACTGGTCCGGTCGCGCCTGGCCCGTGCGGTGGCCGTGGACGCGGTGCTGCTGCTGGCCTGCTGGGCGCAGGGCTTCACCAACCAGACCGCCGGGTGGAACCGGCCGTTCGTGCTGTCCGTGCTGGCGCTGGTGGCGGTCCCGCTGAGGCGGTGGTCGCCGGAGGCGGCGGTGGTCCTCGGGGTACCGGCCCTGGGCTGGGCCCAGAGCACCCTGGCGCCGCTCGTGGTGCTCTTCACCCTCGGTGAGCGCCAGCGGCGCGCCTGGGTGGTGGCACTGCTGGTGGTGGCCTCCTACGTGATCACGGTGTGGCCGCAGTGGGACCCGGGGATGCTCGCCGCCAACACCTCGGCGTTCCTCACCGCCGGCGTGTCCGTCGCCGGGGCGGTCGGGCTCGGCGCGCTGCGCCGGTCGCTGGGCGTGGAGCGGCGCCAGCGGCGCGAGCTGGAGGAGGCCCGTGCGGCGGAGCGCGCCGCCGCTGCGGCGTCCGCGCGGGCCGAGGAGCGCGCCCACCTCGCCCGCGAGATGCACGACGTGGTGGCCCACCACGTCTCCCTCATCGCCGTCCAGGCCAGCGCCCTGCAGGTGAGCACCCGGGAGGACAGCACCCGGGCTGCGGCTGCGACGGTCCGCGAGCTCGCGTCGAAGGCCATCGGCGAGCTGCGCGCCGTGCTCGGGGTCCTGCGGTCCTCGGACGGCGCGAGCGCGGTGCCGCTGGCGCACGGGCTGGACGAGCTCCCGCGCCTCGTGCGCGAGGCGAACGCGGCCGGGCGGCTCGGCGTGGACCCGCGCCTGCTGCCCGGCGGTGGCGTGCCGGTGCCCGACGCGGTGCAGGGCACGGTCTACCGGATCGTGCAGGAGGGCCTCACGAACGCGCGCAAGCACGCGCCCGGAGCCCCGGTGTCGGTGACGGTGTCGTTGGCCGAGGAACCTCGCGGGGTGCGGGTGGAGGTGGTCACGCACCTCAGGACGACGGGCGCCGGTGCAGCGCCGCGCACGGCGCTCGGGGTCGGCGGTGCGGGCCTGGGGCTGGTCGGGCTGCGGGAGCGCGCCGAGAGCCTGGGCGGGACGGTGGCGGTGGAGCAGGACGACGACGAGCACCACCTGCGCGTGCTGCTCCCGCTGCAGGACGCGGCGGGGCCTTCCTGAGCTGCTGCGGCAGCGGTGCGAGGGTCACCCGTTCTGAGCAGCAGTCACCGGCCGTGGCGACGTGGTCACCGCCAAGGGGCACATCCTCGGAACCTGCCGAGATGGTCACCCTGCGCAGTCGGCCGGGGCCACAGCGGGCGGGTCGTCGTCGTCCTCAGTGGTGACCGGCGACCTTCCCCGCGAGCACCGCCAGCGGTGAGGTGCGCGTGCGACCGCGGGCCTCGGCGGCGTCTGCTGCCCGGTAGGCCGCGTACAGGCCGTGCACGGCCAGCCACCGCAGCGGCTCGGGCTCCCACCGGCGCACCCGGTGCCCCACCCACGGCAGCTCGGTGAGGGCTGTCCGCTCGCCGAGCACGAGGTCGCGCAGCGTCCGGCCGGCGAGGTTGGTGGCCGTGACGCCGGTGCCGACGTACCCGCCCGCCCAGGCCAGCGCCGTGCCGTCGGCGGCGCGCTCGATGCCCACGGAGGCGTGCCAGTCGCGCGGGACCGCGAGCACGCCCGACCACGCGTGCTCCAGCGGCGCGCGCCCGTCGGGCGTGAGCTGGCGCAGCACGGGGAAGAAGGTCTCGAGCACCCGGCGCAGCCCCTCCACCGTGCGGGCCGGCGTCTCGCCGTCCGCGGTGGTCCGGGCGGTCCGGGAGCCGTAGGCGTACGGCACGCCCCTGCCTCCGAGGGCGATCCTGTCGTCGGCGGTGCGCTGCGCGTACATGTAGACGTGCGCTGCGTCCCCGAGGGTGGCGCGCCCGTCCCACCCGATGGCGTCCCACGCGGCAGAGGGCAGCGGCGCGGTCGCCACCATCGAGGAGTTCATGGGCAGCCAGTCGCGCCTGTGCCCGCGGACGTCCGCGGTGAAGCCCTCCGTGGCCCGCACCACCACCCGCGCGCGCACGTCGCCGGCCACGCCGTCGACCTCGGTCCGCGCCAGACCGGGGGAGACCTCGGTGACCCGGGTGCCCTCGTAGACCTCCACGCCGAGCCGCTCGACGGCCTCGGCCAGCCCGCGCACCAGCTTGGCGGGGTGGATGCGGGCGCAGTGCGGGTGCCACACCGCTGCCGACGTCCCCGCCACGCCGATGCGCTCGAACGCCTCGTCGGCGTCCAGCCACTGCACGTCGGTGCCGGCCCGGGAGGCCATGCCCGCGTGCAGCTCCCGCAGTCGCGCCAGCTGCGCCGGACCGCGCGCCACGGTGTGCTCGCCACCGAGGTGGACGTCGGCGTCGATGCCCTCCACCTCCGCGACGCGCACCACCTCGGCGACGGTCTCGTCCACCGCCAGCTGGAACGCGTCGACCGCCGCCGGGCCGTGGCTGGCGCGGTACCCCTCCACCCCACCGGTGATCTCGTTGGTCAGCCAGCCGCCGTTGCGGCCCGACGCGCCGTACCCCGCGAAGGCCTGCTCGAGGACGACGACGCGCAGCGACGGGTCCGCCCGCTTGAGGTAGTACGCGGTCCACAGGCCGGTGTAGCCGGCTCCCACCACCGCGACGTCGCACTCCAGCGCCGGTGAGGACGACGACGGGGGCCGCGGCAGCGGTGGCCGCTGGCGCGGCGCGCCGCCCAGCTGGTGCCACCAGAAGCTGACCCCGCCACCACCGAGGCCGTTCGCAGATGAGCCCACGGGCTGATCCTCTCGCGCACCGCTCCGCGTTCGTTCCCGCGTTCGTTCCCGTGCCCGTCCTCGTGCGTCGGGGTGCCCGCCGGGCCACGATGGCGGAGTGCCTGCCGTCAACCCCGCCGTGCTGCGCCAGCTGGTCGCGCTGGCGGCCAAGCGGGGCCCCGACGCCATCCGCTGGATGACGATCGTGGCGCCCTACCTGCGTGAGCCCGAGACCCGCGACCGCTTCCGCGCGCTCACCCAGGGCTGGTCAGACGCACGTGCGGCGCGCACCCCCGACGCGCGCCTCGCGCAGGAGATCTCCGCCCTCGTCGACCACGCCACGTCCGCGAAGGCGGACGCCGAGAGCGCCAGCAGCCCCGCCCAGGTGGCGCAGGCGGAGGGGTGGCTGCGGCGCGCGAAGGCGCTGGAGCGGTCGAGGCACCTCCTGCTGGGGACGACGACGTCGGGCCGCAGCGACGCGCCGCGGCGGCGCCAGGCGGTGGAGCGCCTCACCCCGGAGATCGAGCGGCTGCGCTCGGAGATGCTCGAGGCGATGCTCGCCCTGGGCCACGGCGACGGAGACCCCCCGCCCCGTTCGTGATCATGGACGTTGCCGACACGCCGGACGTGGTGCTGCGGGCGGGGTCAGGGGCGCGGGCCGAAGGGGCCGCCGGGCGCTCCCGGGCCCCCGGGACCGAAGGGGCCCCCGGGCCCGCCGACGCGGACGGTGGCCGCCTGGACGCGCCGGCGCAGGTCCTCCCAGCGAGACCACACCGCCCAGCCCAGCAGCGCGACGGCGCCCACGGCAGCCGCTGCCGCGAGCACTGCGCCGCCGTCGCGCGCCCCGGCCCCGAACGCGACGGCCATGAGCGCCCACACCACCGCGAGCGTGCTCGCCGCGCGTGCGCGCCAGCGGCGCACCACCGCGACGCCCGCGCCCAGCGCCACCACCAGCACACCCGCCTGCCACGCGACGGCGCCACCGCCTGCGGTCGGAGCGCCGGCCTCGACCAGGACCGAGGCGACGTTGACGGGGACCGCCACCGCGGCCCAGCCGGTGTAGACGCCGAGCGCGCCGAGCAGCAGCAGACGGCCGGGCAGGCGCATGAGCCGGCGGTGGCGCAGGGCCGTGTCGTAGGCGACCACCAGCAGCACGAGCATCAGCGCGAAGACGGCGGCGGTGGTCCAGACCGGTGCGGTGGCCGCCAGCACGAGCCAGGCCACGAAGCACGCCATGATGCCGGCCAGCGGCCAGGCCACCCGGCGGTAGGGCGGCTCGTCGCCGCGGCCCGCCGGCAGCTGGTAGGCGGCGTACGCCAGGCAGGCGGCCACCACGAGGCCCCAGATGGAGAACGCGTACCCGGCAGGGGTGATGAGCAGGCCCGAGGCGTCCGCGCCGCTCGAGCCCGTCGGCCGGCCACCCCCGAGCACGGAGGCGACCACGGCGGCGAGGACCTGCGCAGCCGCGAGCACGGCGACGGTCCACCGCCGCGCGCGCGAGGCGAGCGAGGGCCTGTGGGTGGTGGGCGAGGACGGGGGACCGAGGACGCCGGCGGGCATGTCCCAGTCTCTCACCGGATGGTCAAGGGCGAGTAAAGAGAGGGGGCCGCTGGCGGCGCAGGAGCGACCACCGAGCGGTGGCCGTCCGTCACCGCCCGCTGCAGCTCGGGCCCGACGGGAGCACGGGCCTGGTCCGGGAGGGGGCGCCCGCGCCCGGTGTGCCGCGCCGGTCCCCCAGGCTGCGCCCGTGATCACCGCCACGGGCAGGACCCGTCTGACGCAGCGCCCCGCCGCGCTCCGCCTGGCGACCCGGGCGGTGGCGCTCGTCGTCCTGGTGGTCCTGGCGGTGGTGGCCGTGGCGGTGCCGGGAGCGTCACCGACAGCCGCGGCCGTCGGCTGCGGTGGCGCGCTCGGCGACCGCTCCGTGGACGTGGGCTGCCACGAGCACGTGCCGGGCAGCGGGCGCGGCTCGGCGGAGCAGGGCGGTGGGGGAGCGACCGCGCCGAGCGGACCCCGCTACCGCTACCGGTACGTGCTGGCCTGCGACGGCAACACGCTGGACGCCCCCACCTCCACGACCTGCGAGCTGGCCGCTGCGCAGTGCACGCCACCGCGGCTGCAGTACCGGCAGTTCCGCTCCACCGACGGCGCCACGTGGTCGGCGTCGGGCACCCGCTGCCTGACCCGTCAGGAGGCCACCGACGGCGAGGCGGTCCCGGGGCTGACCCTCGCCGACCTCCGCAGCCTGCCGATCCCGGGCCAGGCGGTGGTGCTCGAGCCCGGCAACGGGTACGCGCTGGTGGGGGTGCCGGTCAACGCGGTGGCCGGGACGACGGCGGTGGCGCTGCAGACGGCGGTGCTGGGGGCGGCCGTGGCCGTGCGGGCCACCCCGGTGGCGTACACGTGGGACTTCGGCGACGGCACGGTGCTCGGCCCGACGCCGGACCCCGGCGCCCTGTTCCCCGCGCTGCGGACCACGCACACCTACGAGCGCGGCGGCGACGTGCAGGTGGTGCTCACCACCACCTACGCGGGGGAGTACTCCGTGGAGGGCGGGGCGTTCACGGCGGTGGCGGGCACCGTCGACGTGCCCTCCCCGCCGGTGCCCCTGGCCGTGCTGGCCGGCGCTGCTGCGCTCGTCGGGGACGCGGTCGGGTGAGCGCGACACGCCGGAGCGCGGGGCGCGTGCTGCACGTCATGGGTAGATGGGTGCACCATCGTTCACAGCAGTCACACGAGTCACGCGGTCGGTGATCGGGAGAGTTGATCTGTCCTGGTTCGCCTCGGTGGAGCAGCTTCCTGGGCAGGTCACGGGACCTGGCGACATGCCTCGACGCGCCGGAAGTCCCACGCTGAGAGCGTTCGAGGTGTCACGATCCGTGCATGGAGACGCACAGACCCGGACTCTCGGGCGACCCGTCTCGCGGCGTCGCCCAGGACACCTCCGACGACGCCCACGACCTCGCCGTCGACGCCGCCCGCCCGGCGTGGGTCCGCATGACCCCCCGCGCAGCCCGTGCCTCCGCGCTCACCGCGCCTCCGGCTGACGAGGCCGGCCCAGCCGCAGCACCGTCCGGCGACGAGCGCCCCGGCGCGCTCCGCCACGACACGACCTGGCCCGCAGGGCAGACCGCCGGGAGGCGCTCGATGATCGACCTGCGTGACGGACAGACCCACCCGACGGCCCTCCCGCCGGCTCCGCAGCAGGCTCCGCAGCGGGTCCAGCTGCCGCCCACCGCGCCCGCGCTGCACCACCCGTCGCCCGCCGAGCAGGAGCACTGGCGGGGAGCCGCGCCCGTGACCCGCGCGCCCCGCGCCGACCGCGCCGAGCAGGCGGGGGTGGACCCCTCCCGCTACCGCCAGGCGGTGGACCTGCTCGGCCTGGCCCAGCGCCACGCCGACGAGGTGCGCGCCGCTGCCGACCGCGAGGCCGCCCTGGTCATCGGCAGCGCCGAGGACCGCGCCGACGGCCTGGTGGCCCGGGCCTCGCAGGAGGCGGCGCTGCTGGAGGAGCGCACCGCCCAGGGGCGGGAGGCGCTGGCTGCCATGGGCGAGGAGTACACGTCCCTGCGCCAGCAGGTGGTCGAGATGCGCGCCGACCTCGCCGCGATGGACGCGCGCCGCGCGGGGTTCCTCGCCGAGGGCACCACCCTCGAAGACCGCGTCAGCGTGCTGCGCTCGGTGGCCGAGACGGTCGTCGACGAGGCCGCGGCCCGCGCGGCGCAGGTGACCCACGAGGCGGCCCTCACGGTGCAGCAGGCCCTGGAGGCGCGGGCCGGCGCCCAGGCGGAGGCCCACGAGGCGCTCCGGAGGACCGAGGCCGAGCGCGCCGCAGCCGCCGAGGCCGCCGCGGTGGCCACGGCTCTGCTGGAGCAGGCCCGCGCCGACGCCCACCAGCTGGTGGCGGACGCCGAGCACGAGCGCGAGGAGCTCGCCGCTGCGGCGGCAGCCGCGGCTGCGATGGCCCTGGCGTCCGCCCGCGACGAGGCCGACGCCCTGCGGGCCGCCGCCGTGGAGCAGGCCCGGCGCACCGCCGAGCAGGCGGAGGTCGAGGCGGCGCTGCTGCGCGAGGAGGCCGCAGGCGCGGCCCAGGTCGCGCGCGCCGAGGCGGCCGAGCTGGTGGCGCACCAGCTGCGCGCAGCCCAGGCGGACATCGACGCCGGCAGGGACGCCGTCTTCGCCGCGATCGGAGAGGAGCGCGAGGCCGCTCTCGCCGACGTCGAGCGGGTGCGCGAGACCGCCCGCGCGGAGGGCGAGGCGCTGCTGGAGCAGGCCCGCACCGACGCCGAGGTGCTGCTGCGCGCCTCCCGGGACGAGTCCGAGGCCGTGCGCGTCGCGACCCTGGACGACCGCGAGCAGGTGCTCGCCAGCGCCCGCGCCGGCGCCGCCGCCGTGCTGGCGACGGCCCGCGCGGAGGCCGAGGGGGTCACCTGCGGCGCGGACGCCGCCCGCGAGGAGGCCGCCCAGGAGCTCGATGAGCTGCTCGCCTCCGCTCGCGCCCAGGCCGGCCGCATCGCCACCGCGGCCGCCGCGGACGCCGACGACGTCCGGGCTGCCGCCCAGGTGGACGCCGAGGAGCTGCTGACCCTCGCCCGCCAGCGGGGTGTCTCCCTCCTCAACGACGCCGAGGCCGCCCGCACCGCCCTGGAGGCCGAGGCCGCCGAGCTCCTGGCCGCTGCCCGCGCCGAGGCGTCGACGCTGCTGGCGACCTCCCAGCACGAGGCCGAGCGGGTCCGCCAGCAGGCGGAGGCCGAGGCCCGCCGTGTGACCGCCGAGGCCTACGCGGAGGCCAAGGAGTCCCTGACCGCCGTCAGCGCGCACGCCGAGGCTCTGCGCGACGGCGCTGCCGACGAGGTCGTCGCCGCGCGCGCCGAGGCGGAGGCCGTCCGCGCCACCGCGGAGGCGGAGGCCGCCCGCCTGCTCGACGAGGCCGCCGGGGCCGCTGACGAGGCGACCCGCACCGCCCGCGCCGAGGCCGCCGCCCTCGTCCGCGACGTGCGCGAGCGCGCCCAGCAGGTCGCGACGGCCGCCACCGAGCGCCTCGAGCGCGAGCAGCAGGCGGCGGACTTCGACGTGGCCGAGCTGCGCCGCACGGCCGCCGAGCACGCCGAGCAGGTGCTCGACGCCGCCGAGCGGACCGCGCAGGAGGTCCGCGCCTCCTCCGAGCGGATCGCCACCGAGCTGCGCCAGGCAGCCGAGCAGGCCGCCACCCAGCTGCGCACCGCTGCCGACGAGGACGTCCGGGAGCGGCGCACCACGGCGATCCGCGAGGTCGAGGACCTGCTGGTCACCGCGCGCTCCGAGGCCGCCGAGCTGCGCTCCAGCGCGCAGCGCGAGGCCACCTCGGCCCGCAGCGCCGCGCGCGAGGCGCTCCAGCTGGCCCAGTCCGAGGCCGCCCGCCTCGTGGAGACCGCCGCGGCGCAGGCCGCGGACACCGCCGCTGCCGCGGCGCGGACGGCCGCCGAGGCCGAGGCCGGTGCCCGCGAGCTCGTGGACCAGGTGGCCGAGGAGGTCGCCCGCGCCCGCAGCGAGGCTGCCGAGCAGCATCGGTCCGCCTCCGTGGAGGCCGAGGCGCTGCTCACCGAGGCGCGCACCGCCGCGCACCGCCTGCTCGAGGCCGCCGCGAAGGAGTCCGAGCGGCTCCGCGAGGAGGCCGAGGCGGTGCTCGAGCAGGCCCAGGCCGACGTCGAGGCCCTGCGCGACCGCCACGCGCGGATCCTGTCGGACCTGTCCGACCTGTCGGCGTCGTCGACCTCGCTGAGGTCGGGACGCGCGCCCGGACCAGCAGCGGGGCACGCCGCGCCGCGCCCCCGCAACGGCTCGATGGGCTGACCACCTCCGACGTCCGCTGACCGCGCAGAAGACCCGCACCTCGACCCTCGAGGTGCGGGTCTTCTGCATGACAGCCCCTTGGCGCAGATCTGACAGTGCTGTTGTATGAGCGCTGTGACGCTGCCGAGCGACCGGTCCGACGAGGACCCGACCACCCGCAACTTCCTGCGGCCCTTCAGCGAGCTCACCGACGCCGTCGACGCCGACATCGCCGCCCTCTACGCCGAGCGCCACGTGCAGGGGCTGCGACCGCGGTTCGCGAAGGTGCTCATCCGCCTGTCCCGCCTCGGTCCGCTGACCGTCCGCCAGCTGGCCGGGGAGGTGGGGGTGACCCACTCCGCCATGAGCCAGACCCTCGCCGAGCTGCGCCGGGGCGGCTTCGTGGACAGCGCCCCGGGCGCCGACGCCCGCACCCGCGTCATCACGCTCACGGCAGCCGGAGCGGAAGCCGTCCCGCTGCTCGAGCGCGAGTGGAACGCCACGGAGGACCTCCTCGCCGAGCTCGACGCCGCCGTCCCGTACTCGCTCTTGCAGGTCGTCGCCGACCTGCGCGCCCTGCTCGAGGAGCGCTCCTTCCTCGACCGGCTCCGCGAGAAGCTCGCCGACACCGCTGACACCACCGACCACCCGTGAGCCGCTGGGACCACCTCGACCGCGTCGTCGACACCCGCCCGCTGCGCTCCAGCCCGGCCTTCCGGCGGCTGTGGCTCGGCAGCGCGCTGTCGACGGCGAGCGGGCAGCTCGTCAGCGTCACCGTGCTCTTCCAGGTGTGGGAGCTCACGGGCAGCAGTGCCTGGGTCGGCGCGGTGGGCCTGGTCACCGCCGTCCCGACCCTGGTCTGCGGGCTGCTGGGCGGGCAGCTGGCCGACGCCCTCGACCGACGCCGCCTCGCTCTGGTCACGACCGCCGCCTCCCTGGCCGCGGCCCTCACCCTCGCCGTGCAGGCAGCGGCCGGGGCATCGAGCCTCGTGCTGCTCCTCGCGCTGGTGGCGGCGCAGACCGCTGCCATCTCGCTGGGGTCAGCCGCCCGCCGCACCTTCATCAGCGCTCTCCTCCCACGGGACCAGGTGCCCGCCGGGGTCGCCCTGAGCCACCTCACCTTCCAGGTCGCCCTGCTGGTGGGGCCGTTGGCCGCCGGGGCCGTGCTGGTCGCGGCGGGTCCGGGCGCGTGCTACCTGCTGGACGCCGCCGCGCTCGTCGTCGTCCTCGTGGCGACCCTGCGGCTGCCGCGAGCCAGGGCAGGGGGCGCTGCGGCCAGAGGTGGCATCGTCGACGACGACGAGCGCGCACCGCTCGCGTCGAGGCGCCCGGCGCCGGCGCGCCTGCTGGCGGGACTGGGCGTCGCCGCGCGGCAGACGTGGGACGGCTGGCGCCTGGTGGCCCGCCGCCCCGCGCTGTCGGGGTCGGTGCTCGTGGACGCCGCCGCGACCGTCCTGGCCATGCCCGTGGCGCTGTTCCCGGCCCTGAACGCCGCGCGCTTCGCGGACCAGCCGGCCACGCTCGGGCTGTTCTTCTCCGCCCTCGCCGCGGGCGGGCTGGCCGCCGGCCTGGCGACCTCGCCGCTCGCCCGCGCCCGTCGCCCGGGCGCGGTGCAGCTGGTGGCGGCTGCCGTGTGGGGGCTGGCGCTGGCGGGGGTGGGGCTCGCCCACGACGTCGGGGTGGTGCTGGTGCTGCTGGCGGTCGCCGGGGCCGCGGACAGCACCGGGGTGATCGCCCGGGGCGCGCTCGTGCAGCTCGAGACGCCGGACGCCTACCTGGGCAGGGTCAGCGCGCTGGAGAACGTCGTCGGGGTGGCCGGGCCGGGCCTGGGGAACGCCCGGGCGGGGCTGGTGAGCTCGTGGTCGTCACCCGGCGTCGCCGCGGTCAGCGGCGGACTGGCCTGCGTCGTGCTGGTCGCGGCGCTGGCGGCGACCAACCCCGCGCTGCGGCGCTGGCGCCCGGGCGGCACCCCCCGCACGCTCGGAGCCGGCCCCGGCCCTCTGTGACGCAGGGGCGCAACAGCCCAGCGGCCGGTGGCGTCGTGGGGGTGTGGTCGCAGCAGCGCGAGGCGCTTCCCGGGCGGCGCTCGTCGCCGTCCTCCTGGCCGTGGTGGTGGTGACGGCCGCCTGCGGAGCAGCCGACCCCGCCGGCGGTCCGTCGCCGACGGGACCGAGCGGTCCGTGCGGCACCACCGGGGCACCTGACGAGACGACCGACGTGCTGCTCGGCATGACCGAGACCGAGGCCACCGCGCGGGTCGAGGCGGGCGGCCTGTCCGTGCGCGTGGTCGGCCGAGGGGCGGAGTGCTTCCCGGTGACGATGGACTTCCGCGCCGACCGCGTGAACCTCGACCTGGACGACGCCGGCACCGTCCGGGGCGCCGGCCGCGGCTGAGCGCTCAGGGCGCGGACGAGCCCGTCAGCGAGCGCGCCAGCTCGAGCAGGGTGCGCACCCCGAAGCCGGTCGCGCCGTCAGCCGAGGCGTCGCCCCGCCAGGACGGTCCCGCGACGTCCAGGTGCGCCCACGGCTGCTCGGGCGGCACGAACGCGTCGAGGAACAGCGCCGCCGTGATGGCGCGGCCGCTGTCGGTGAGGGGGTGGTTGCGGAGGGCCCACCCGACGTCCACCCGGGCGCGGTAGCGGTCGGCCAGCGGCAGCCGCCACAGCGGCTCGCCCGCCCGCCGAGCGGCGTCCAGCACGGACGCCGCCGCGGAGTCGTCGCGGGCCAGCAGCGCCCCGATGTCGGGGCCCAGGGCCACCACGGCCTGGTAGGTCAGCGTCGCGACGTCGACCACCAGCCGGGGGCGGGCGGCGCACGCGTCGGTGAGCGCGTCGGCGAGCAGGACGCGGCCCTCGAAGTCGGTGTCGAGCACCTGCACGAGCCGCCCCGACCGCGAGCGCACCACGTCTCCGGGGCGCGTCGCCCCCGGACCCGGGAGGTTCTCCGCCAGCGGCAGCAGCGCCTCCACCGCCACCGGGGCGCGCTGGGCCGCCAGCGACAGGACGGTGGCCAGCGCCACCGCGGCCCCCGCGCAGTCCGAGCGCATGTCCTGCATCGCGGCGGGGCTCTTGAGGGACAGGCCCCCGCTGTCGAAGGTGACGCCCTTGCCGACGACCACGAGGTCCGCCGGCGACCCGGAGCCGCCCGGACGAGCTGGGTCGGCCGGACGCCCGTCCCAGCTCACGCGGACGAGGTGGGGCTGGTGCGCGGAACCCGCGCCGACGGCGAGCACGGCGCCGTAGCCGCCGGCGCGCAGGCCGTCGGCGTCGAGCACCTCGCAGCCGGCGCCGACCGCCGCGGCTCCCGCGCGTGCCCACTCGGCGACGGCCGCCGGGGTCGCGACGCCCGGCGGGGCGCACGTCACCAGCCGGGCCAGGTGGACCGCGGCCGACGCCACCAGACCGCGCCGGGCCGCCGGCAGCAACGCCTCCGGCACCCGGACCACCGGACCACCGGCGTCGACGGCGCTGCCGGCGGTGGAGCGCTCGTGGCCGAGCCGGGCAGCCGCGGCACCGACGCCGAGCCCGCAGAGCAGGGCCTCCACGGCCTCCTCGTCATCGATGGTGGCGGCGGGGTGGGGCATGTCGACGACGACGTCGCGGTCCAGGCAGCGCCCTGCCGCTTCGCCGGCGACCAGCCACGGTTCGACCCCCGGTGCCTCGGAGCCGCCCGACGGGGGTGCGCCGAGTCCGACCACCAGCCCCTCGGCGGTGGGCCACAGCCCGCCGAGGGAGCCGTCGGCCGCGGGCCAGCGGGCTCCGCCGGGACGGGCGTCACTGGCAGGCAGTCGGTCCGGTCGGCGCAGCAGCAGCCTCGCGGCGGGCGCGTCGCCGTCGCCGTCGCCGCTCAGGGGGACAGCGACGTCGGCGGCCACCCGCAGCGGCAGCGGCAGGACTCCGACCAGCACGGCGAGGGCGGCCTCGACCTCCGCGGCGTGGTCGCGGCAGGCTCGGTGCTGCGTCACCGGGCGGGGCGTCACCGGGTGGGACGTCACTGCGGGGTCCACCAGTCGAGCACGGCGCTGACGTGGAGCCCCATGAAGCGCTCAGCCGCGGGGCCGTCACCGGAGAGCACCAGGTCCAGCAGCTCGTGGTGGTCGACCGCTGAGCGCTCCAGCTCAGGACTGCCCACCGCCGCCGCCAGTCCCACCAGGCGCGTCTGCGAGCGCAGCTGGCCCACCACCTGGACGAGGTGGCGGTTGCCCAGCAGGGCCAGGAGCTCGGAGTGGAACTGCGTGTCGGCGCGCAGGTAGGCGGCGAGGTCGCCGCTGCGGGCACCGGCGACGATCTCGTCGGCCAGGCCCCGCAGGCGCGGAGCGTGCTCGGCCACGAGCGCGCAGCGCTCCGCTGCCAGCTGGCCCACGGCCGGAGGCTCGAGGAGGCGGCGCACCGCCACGAGGGAGGCGACGTCCTCGCGGTGGACCTCGGTGACGCGGAAGCCCTTGTTGCGCACGGTGGTGACGAACCCGCGGGCCTCCAGGGCCATCATCGCCTCGCGCACGGGGGTCGCCGAGACGCCGTAGCGGGCGGCCAGCGCCGGGGCCGAGACCAGCTGGCCGGGGGCCAGCTCGCCGGAGACCACGGCGGCTGCGATGGCCTCCTCGACCTGGTCGCGCAAGCTCGCCGCGCGAGCCACGCCGCGGTCCGTCGAGAGCACCTCGGTCACGTGCGACTCCCTCCACCAGCTGTTCCGCCCGACACCTTCCCGTGCCGGTATGTGACATGGTACTGATGGGACATGGCCCAGGGAACACCTCGCACCACCGCGTCGCGGTGGGTCGCCGACGTCGCGGTGGTCGGTGCCGGGATCGTCGGCGCGGCCGTCGCGAGGGCGCTGGCGGCCGGCGGCGCGCGGGTGGTGGTGGTCGACCGCAGCGAGGCGGCCGGTGGCACCTCCGGCAGCGGCGAGGGCAACCTCCTGGTCTCCGACAAGGGCCCCGGTGCGGAGCTGGCCATGGCCCAGCGCGCCGTGCAGCTGTGGCCGGCGCTCGCCGCCGAGCTGCGCGAGGAGCTGCGCACAGGGCTGCCCGGCGGCTTCCCCGACCTCGAGCTCGAGCCCAAGGGCGGCCTCGTGGTCGCGACCACCGACGGCGGTGCCAGCGCCCTGCGCGCCTTCGCGGCCACGCAGCGACCCGCCGGCGTGCACGCGGTCGAGCTCGACGCCGCCGGCGCCCGGGCGCTGGAGCCGGGGCTCACTCCCGAGGTCGCCCTCGCCGTCCACTACCCCGACGACGCCCAGGTCCAGCCCGTGGTCGCCACCGAGGCGCTGCTGGCCTCCGCCCGACGCCGCGGTGCGGTGGTCCTGACCGGCGCGCAGGTGACGGGCCCGCTCCTCGCCGAGGGCGGCGCCCGGCTGGCCGGAGTGCGCACGAGCCGCGGGGACGTCGCCGCAGGCGCCGTCGTCGTCGCCGCGGGTCCCTGGTCGGGCGAGGTGAGCTCCCTGCTGGGCGCTCCGCTGCCGGTGCTCCCTCGCCGCGGCGTCATCCTCGTGACCACCCGCCAGCCGCACCAGGTGTTCCGCAAGGTCTACGACGCCGACTACGTGGGCGCCGTCGGCTCCGGCGACGCCGACCTGCAGACCTCCACCGTGGTGGAGTCGACGGCCTCGGGCACCATCCTCATCGGATCCTCACGCGAGCGGGTCGGGTTCGACGGCGCGCTGCGCGTGGAGGTGCTCCGCCGCCTCGCGGCCGGGGCGCTGACGCTGTTCCCCGGGCTGGCGGGGGTGCCGGTGATGCGCAGCTACGGCGGGTTCCGCCCCTACGTGCCCGACCACCTGCCCGTGGCCGGGCCGGACCCGCGCCTGCCCGGGCTGTGGCACGCCACCGGGCACGAGGGCGCCGGCATCGGGCTGGCCCCGGCCACCGGGGAGCTCGTCGCCGACCTCCTGCTCGGCCGGGAGCCGGCGCTCGACGCCGCGGCGTTCTCGGTGGCCCGGCCCTCGCTGGCCCCGCACCTCGCCGAGCCCCTCGCCGAGCCCCTCGCTGAGCACCCGGGCGGCTCCGGGGGAGCGGCGGCGTGAGCGCGCGACGCGTCGACCCGGCCCGCGACGTCGCCAGGACGGAGACGGCGGAGCCCGTGACCATCACCGTCGACGGCGAGCCCGTCACCGGCGTGCGCGGGCAGAGCATCGCCGGGGTCGTCATGGCCGCCGGCCGCTCGGCGAGCACCGGAGGAGCGCTGCGCCGGACCGCCGGGGCCGGAGCGCCGCGCGGGGTGTTCTGCGGCATCGGCGTCTGCTTCGACTGCCTCGTCACCGTCGACGGCGTGCGCGACGTGAGGGCCTGCCAGCGGCGCGCCGTCGAGGGGGCCGTCGTCACGACGCAGGGCGAGCCGCTGCCAGCCCGTGTCGAGCGCGTGGAGGGGGAGCGGCGTGGTTGAGCCGGCTGACCTGGCGGGGGCGGGTGCAGAGGTGCGCGACGTCGAGGTGCTCGTCGTCGGGGGAGGGCCCGCCGGGCTCGCCGCCGCGGACGCCGCCCGCCGCAGCGGTGCGCGCGTGGTGCTGGTGGAGGGCGGCGACGACGTCGGCGGCCAGTACTGGCGGCACCTGCCGGCCGAGCGTCCCGCCGCGGCTGAGGCGCAGCTGCACCACGGCTGGTCGACCTTCGCCGGCCTGCGCCGCACCCTCGCCGGCGACCCCGGCTGCGAGGTGCTCACCGGCGCCTCGGTGTGGGCCGTCGAGCCCGGCGCCGGCGCCCTCGTGGTGCGCGTGCTCGTGACGCCCTCCGGACAGGCCGACGCCCCCGGGCGCCGGCACCTCGCGCTGCGTCCCGCGGCGCTCGTCGTCGCCACCGGCGCCCACGACCTCACGCTGCCGTTCCCCGGCTGGGACCTGCCCGGTGTCGTCACCGGCGGCGCCGCGCAGGCGTTCGCGAAGTCCGAGCGGCTCGCCGTCGGGGAGCGCGTGGTGGTCGCCGGCGCCGGGCCGTTCCTGCTGCCCGTCGCCTCTTCGCTGCTGGACACCGGCGCGCGCGTGCTCGAGGTGGCCGAGGCCGCCGGCCCCGCGCAGCTCACCCGTGGCTGGGGCCCTCTGCTCACCGGTGGCGGCGCGGGGGTCTTCGCCGCGGGGCTCTCCGGCGTCGGGGTGCTGGCGGGCAAGACCCGCGAGCTCGCGGGGTACGTCGCCGCCCTCACCGCGGCCCGCGTGCCGTACCGGACCGCCACCGGCGTGGTCGCCGCCCGCGGGGACGGGCGCGTGGAAGAGGTGGTGCTGGCCCGGCTCGACGCCACCTGGGCACCCGTGCCCGGCACCGAGCGCGTCGTCGCCGCGGACGCCCTGGCCGTCAGCCACGGCTTCACGCCCCGCCTCGAGGTGGCGCTGGCCGCCGGCGCCGCCGTCGCCGGCTCAGGCGCCGGCGCGGGGTTCGTCGCCGTCGACGACCGCGGTGCCACCTCGGCCCCCGGGGTCTGGGCCGCCGGGGAGGTCACCGGCATCGGCGGAGCCGACGCCGCGCTCGTCGAGGGCGCCCTCGCCGGTCTCGCGGCCGCCGAGGCGCTCGGCCACCCCGCGGGCCCGGAGGTCGACGGGCTGCTGCGCCGACGCCGGGTGCTGCGCGCCTTCGCCGACCGGCTCGCCGCTGCGCACGCCCCCCGCCCCGGGTGGCTCGCCCAGGTCACCGACGACACCGTGGTCTGCCGCTGCGAGGAGGTCACGGCCGGTCGCCTGCGCTCGGTCGCGCAGGCCACGGCGAGCGCCGCCGACGCGCCCGCCGGCTCCCGGTCGCTGCGCCTGACCACCCGTGCCGGTCTCGGGCCCTGCCAGGGCCGGGTCTGCGGCCACGCCGTCGACGCCGTGCTCGGCTGCGGCCTGCCCGCCTCCACCGGCACTACCCGTCCGCCGGTGTCCCACCAGCGACGGCCCCTCGCCGTGCCCGTCCGCCTCGGCGAGCTCGCCGACCTGCCACCTGCGACCACACCGACCAGTCCCGCCACCAGCCAGCCCACGTCCGAGGAGACCCCATGAGCATCGACCTGCGCGGCGTCGTCGTCGCCACCGCCCTGCCCTACCGCGAGGACCCCTCAGCGCCCGCCGGCCTCGCCGTGGACGAGGAGCGCTTCGCCGAGCACTGCGCCTGGCTGCTGGAGAACGGATGCCGTGGCGTCGGCCCGAACGGCTCCCTGGGCGAGTACTCCTCCCTCACCGACGCCGAGCGGCGCCGCGCGGTGCAGGTGGCCGTCGAGACCGCCCGGAGCACGAGCACCCCGTCCGGTGAGCGCGGCATCGTCGTCGCCGGCGTGCACGCGCCGGGCTGGCACCAGGCGAAGCACTGGGCGCAGGTGGCTGCCGAGGACGGCGCCGACGGCCTGCTGTGCCTGCCGCCCACCATGTACCGCTCCACCCCGGCCCAGGTGGTGGAGCACTTCGAGCAGGTGGCGAGCGTCGGGCTGCCGGTGATGGTCTACAACAACCCCTTCGACACCAAGGTCGACCTGGTGCCCTCCCTCGTGGCCGAGATCGCGCAGATCGAGAACGTCGTGGCGGTCAAGGAGTTCTCCGGAGACGTGCGCCGCGCGTTCGAGATCGCCGAGCTGTGCGAGGCCGCCGGCACCCAGATCGACGTCATCGCCGGCGCCGACGACGTGCTCATGGAGCTCATGCTCGACGGCGCCGTCGGCTGGTTCGCGGGGTTCCCCAACGTCTTCCCCCGCGAGGCCGTCGAGCTGTACGACCTCATGACCGCTGGCCGCTACACCGAGGCGCGCGAGCTCTACACCCAGCTCGTGGCGCTGTTCCGCTGGGACTCGCGCACCGAGTTCGTGCAGGCGATCAAGCTGTCGATGGACGTCGTCGGCCGCTACGGAGGCCCGTGCCGCCCGCCGCGCGGTGCCCTCTCCGCGCAGCAGGTGGCCACCATCACCGCCGAGACCGAGCGCGCCGTCGCCGCGGTCGAGGCGCTGCGCGCAGGCGTCTGAGGTGCGCGCCTCCCGCGTCTTCTCCGCGGTCGACTCCCACACCGAGGGCATGCCGACCCGGGTCGTCACCGGTGGGGTGGGCGTCATCCCCGGCGCCACCATGAACGAGCGGCGCCTGCACTTCATGGCGCACATGGACGGCGTGCGGCAGCTGCTCGTCAACGAGCCGCGCGGGCACGCCGCCATGAGCGGGGCGATCCTCCAGCCGCCCACCCGGCCCGACGCCGACTGGGGCGTGCTCTACATCGAGGTCTCCGGCTGCCTGCCGATGTGCGGGCACGGCACCATCGGCGTCGCCACCGTGCTGGTGGAGACCGGCATGGTCACCGTCACCGAGCCCGAGACGGTCATCCGCCTCGACACCCCCGCGGGTCTCGTGGTGGCGCGGGTGGCCGTGCGCGACGGGCACGCCGACGGCGTCACCCTGGAGAACGTCCCGAGCTTCTGCGACCGCCTCGACGAGGTGCTCCACGTGCCGGGCCTCCCCGGAGGTGCCCGCGACGTCCGCTACTCCCTGGCCTTCGGCGGCAACTTCTACGCCATGGTCGACCTGGACGACGTCGGGCTGCCCTTCGACCGCGCGCGCCAGCACGACGTGCTCTCCGCCGGACTCGCGATCATGGACGCCCTCAACGCGTCGGCCCCGCCGAGCCACCCGACCATCGACGGCGTCGACCACTGCCACCACGTGGAGCTCATCGCACCCGGCTCCGACGCCCGGCTGTCGCGGCACGCCATGGCCATCCACCCCGGGTGGTTCGACAGGTCGCCGTGCGGCACCGGCACGTCCGCGCGGATGGCCGAGCTGTGGGCCCGCGGCGAGCTGGCGCTGGGTGAGGACTTCGTCAACGAGTCCTTCATCGGCTCCCGCTTCACCGGCCGGCTCGTGGCCGAGACGACCGTGGGGGAGGGTGAGCAGCAGCGGGCCGCCGTCGTCCCCACCATCACCGGCCGCGCGTGGGTGACGGGCATGGGGCAGTACCTGCTGGACCCGACCGACCCGTTCCCCACCGGCTTCACGTTCTGACGCTCGACGACCTGACGCCCGACCACCCCGCTGAGGAGCACCGCTGTGAGCACCACCCCCGCACCCGCCTCTTCCGCACTTGCCGCGGAAAGTGCGGCAAGGACCCCCTCCGGAGGCGCACTTGCCGCGGAAAGTGCGGAAGGGGTCGCAGCGCGGGCGGCGGCGGTCGCCCCGGCGCTGGCCGCCATCGCGCCGGCGCAGCTGGCCGGCGGTCTGCGGGCCGCGGCCGGCGCGCTGCGCGCCGACGCCGACCGCCTCGTCGCGATCGCCGCCGAGGAGACCGGACTGGCGCCCGCCCCCCGGCTGCGCGGAGAGCTCGAGCGCACCGCGGTGCAGCTGGAGATGTTCTCCGCCGTGGCGCTGGCCGGGAGCCACCTCGACGTCCGCGTCGACGAGGCGGACCCCGCCTTCCGCCCGCTGCCCCGCCCCGACCTGCGCCGCGTGCTGGTGCCGCTCGGCCCGGTGCTGGTCTTCGCCGCGAGCAACTTCCCGTTCGCGTTCTCGGTGGCCGGCGGTGACACCGCGGCGGCGCTCGCCGCCGGGTGTCCCGTCGTCGTGAAGGCCCACCCCGGCCACCCCCGCCTGTCGGTGGCCGTGGCCGAGGTGGTCCGCTCGGCGCTCGCCGGCGCCGGACTGCCCGCCGACGCCCTCCAGCTCGCCGGGACCGACCCCGCCACCGGCCAGCAGGACGGGGTCGACCTCCTGCGCGACGAGCGGATCGCCGCGGCCTCCTTCACCGGCTCCCAGCGCGCCGGGCGCCACCTGGCCGACGTGGCCGCTTCCCGCCGCCGCCCGATCCCCTTCTACGGCGAGCTCGGCTCCACCAACCCCGTCGTCGTGACCGCCGGGGCGCTCGAGCAGGCGGGGGCCGAGGCCTTCGCGGCCGCCTACGCCACCAGCGCCACCGCCTCGGCGGGGCAGCTGTGCACCCAGCCGGGCTTCGTCTTCGTCCCCGAGGGCTCCCTCGCCGGGCCGCTCGGCGAGGCGCTGGTCGCGGCGTTCTCCGGAGTTCCCGAGCACCGGCTGCTGCACCCCGGGATCGCCGCGGGCTACGCAGCCCGGCGCTCGGCGGTGCTCGGGGCCCCCGGCGTCGAGGTGCTCGTCGAGGGGGCGCTCCGCGAGGAGGGCGACGACGACGGCGGCGCCCCGACCGCGGTGCTGGCCACACCGACGCTCGTGCGCACCACCCTCGCCGCGCTGCTGGCCGCCGGTCCAGAGCTGCGGGAGGAGGCGTTCGGCCCCCTGTCGGTGATCGTGGAACACCCCGGGCTCGCCGAGGTCGCCGCCGCCGTGCCGGACCTGTACGAGGGGGAGCTCACCGCCGCCGTGCACGTCACCGAGGCCGAGGCCGGGACCGCTGCTGACGGCGCGCTCTCGGCCCTCGTGTCGGCGCTGTCGAGCGTGGCCGGGCGCGTCATCTTCAACGCGTGGCCCACCGGCGTCGCCGTGACGCACGCGATGCAGCACGGAGGTCCCTACCCCGCCACCACCGACGCCGGCCGCACGACCTCGGTGGGGTCCGCGGCGGTGGGCCGCTTCCTGCGGCCGGTGACCTTCCAGGGCGCCACCGGGGCGCTGGCGGCGCTCCTGCCCGCAGCCCTGCGCGACGACGACCCGTGGGGCGTCCCGCGCGCGGTCTCGGCCGCGGGGGAGTCTGCGGGCTGGGGCGGCTGACCGCGGCGCCGTCCCCGGCCCGGGGTCTGCCGCTGCGGGTCGCCACCCGGTCAGCGCGCCGCTGACGATCCCCGCAGCGGTGGCCCACCTGGGCCTCAGACGTGGACCGCGCCTGCCGGGTACTCGCGCAGCACCAGCGACGTCGTGACCGGACCGATCCGCGCGATGGAGTCCACCACTGCCTCCAACCGCTCCGCGTCCACCGCGTGCAGGTCCAGCAGGAAGCAGTCCTCCCCGGTCAGCCGGTAGATGCGCACCACCTCCGGCAGCACCGCGAACAGCTCCAGGGCCGGCGCGACCTGCGCCTGCGTCGTGCGCAGCCGGGCGACGGCGTGGATCGCCAGGCCCAGGCGGCGCCGGTCGATGCTGGCGCTGTAGCCCGTGATGACCCCCGAGCGCTCCAGGCGCTGCAGCCGAGCCGACACCGCCGGCTGGGACAGCTGCACCCTCCGGGCCAGCTCGGTCACGCCCAGGCGTCCCTCGACGCGCAGCAGGCGGAGCATCGCCATGTCCACCGCGTCCGATGGACCATCGGCAGCAGAGGGGACCTTCTTCTCGACCATCAGTGCCTCCACCTCCGAGGGACCACGGGTGCTGTGATCACCTTCTCATCGGTCACATCGCAGGAGGCCTGCAGTGGGTTTCGTCATCATCCCGGGCATCGACGGTTCCGACGCCGAGCACTGGCAGAGCCGGTGGGAGAGCGACTGGGGCGCTCAGGCCGTGCGCATCGCGCCGGCGTCGTGGACCGAACCGTCGTGGGACGACTGGCAGGAGGCGATCACCTCTGCGGTCACCGAGGTCGGCGCGACCGGCTCGGACGGGGCCGCGCAGGAGCAGCTGGTGCTGGTCGCTCACAGCCTGGGGTGCCTGGCGGCGGCTGCCTGGCTGCAGGCGCACCCCGGCGCTGCTGTCGGGTTCCTGGTGGCCGTTCCCGACCCGGCCGGGCCGCAGTTCCCCGCGGCTGCAGCGGGCTTCGGCGTCGCTCCCGGGGCGCTGGGGTCTGCTGCGGTGGTCGTCGCCAGCGCTGATGACCCGTACGCGTCGGTCACCTTCAGCCGCGAGGTCGCCGTGCAGTGGGGAGCGACCTGGGCCGAGGCCGGTGCGCTCGGCCACATCAGCTCGGGCAGCGCCCTGGGGGTGTGGCCCCAGGGCAGGGAGCTGCTGCGGCGCTTCCTGGACGGCACCCGTCCGGCGTCGTCGGCGCCCGACGGGCGGTCCGCCAGTCGATGACTCCTCCGGGGGCCGTCGGCCGCGACGATCAGGACCGGTGGCGCCGTCGCCGTCATCGGTCCTGATCGTGTGCCGTCCGGGACCGTCCACCGGGACCGCGGCGGATCGCCGTCCGGTCCGCCTGCGGAGCCATCGGTGTCCGGGGGCGACAGCTGTCGACCGCTGAGGTCGCGCTCAGGCCAGCGCGTGACGGTGCTGGCGGCGGTAGTCGCTGGGACTGAGCCCGGTCGTCCGGCGCAGGTGGCTGCGCAGGCTGGTGGCTGTCCCCAGGCCGCTGCGGAGCGCGATCTGCTCGACGGGGAGGTCGGAGGTCTCCAGCAACCGGCGTGCGTGCGCCACCCGCTGGGCGTGCAGCCACGCCAGCGGCGTGCACCCCAGGTGCGCCGTGAAGCGCCGGTGCAGCGAGGCCCGGCTCAGCCCCGCTCGAGCTGCTAGCGCGGCGACGTCGATCGGTTCGGCCAGGTTCTCCTGCGCCCAGGCGAGCGCGCCCGCCAGGGCATCGGGTGCGCTGGGTCTGGGCAGGGGGGTCTCGATGTACTGGCGCTGCCCACCGGGGCGGTGGGCGGGGAAGACCAGGCGGCGCGAGACAGCAGCCGCGACGTCGGCTCCGTGGTCGCTGGCCACGATGTGCAGTGCCAGGTCCAGCGCGGAGGCGCTGCCCGCGGCGGTCAGCAACCCGTCGTCATCGACGAACAGGACGTCGGGGCGCAGGTCGACGTCGGGGTGCGCCGCTCGGAAGCGCTCGGCCCACTGCCAGTGCACGGTGGCTGCCCGCCCGCGCAGGAGGCCGGCCTCGGCCAGGGTGAAGGCTCCGCTGCACATGCCGACCATGCGCGCGCCTCGGGCGTGGGCGCGGCGCAGGGCCTCGAGCACCTCGGGGGTGTGGGGCCGGTCGGTGTCGGGGCGGTTGGGGACGATGACCGTGTCGGCCTCCTGCAGGTCCTCCAGGCCGGCGGTGCCGGTCATGGTGAAGAAGCCCTGGCGCATCCGCACCTGAGGGGCGGTGGTGGCGAGGCGCAGGTCGTAGAGCAGCCCGCCGACCTCGGGACGGTCGATGCCGAGGACCTCGGTCATGCAGGCCAGCTCGAAGGGGTTGGAGTCGTCGTCGACGAGGACCACGACCCGCTCCAGCGGGGCCCTTCGCCCGGAGGGGGCGTGAGACGAATCTTGCGCCATGCGTCATTTCTCGCACTCACGGCTGCTGGCGGGCAAGCGTGAGGCTCGTGCCATGAGCGCAGATCACCTCCACAGCCCTGCGGCCGGCTCCTCTGGTCGGGACGCCTCCGCCCCTGGGCGTGACGCAGCGGTCAACGTCGACGAGGTGCTGGCGGGGTTCGAGGACCTCTGGGCGCCGCGGGTCCTGGCATCTGTCAACGACTACGCGGTGAAGGTGGCCAAGGTGCTCGGGGAGTACGTCTGGCACGCCCACCAGGACACCGATGAGCTGTTCTGGGTGCTGTCCGGACAGCTGCACCTGCACCAGCGCGTCGCCGGGAGTGAGCGCGTGGTGGTGCTCGGTCCTCAGGACGTGCACGTGGTGCCCCGGGGTGTGGAGCACCGCCCCGTGTCCGCGGAGGGGGCGGTGATCGTGATGGTGGAGCCGTCGGCGACGTTGTCGACGGGGGACTACGCCGGGCAGGTCCCCGAGCACGTCACCTCCACCCGGGGACTTCCCCTGGACTGACCGGCCAGCGTCCCCCCCCCCCCCCGGGGGGTGTCCCTATGTCGTTGTCAAGCCGCCAGGGTTGCCTCGCCGCTCGTGCTGAAGGGCCGCGGGCGGTAGGGCTGGCGGTCGCGCAGCATCGCGAACATGACGTCGATGCGACGGCGGGACAGGCAGATCAGGGCGGCGTTGTGGCGGCGTCCCTCGG